>JAPLIW010000847.1 GCA_026388915.1 Deltaproteobacteria bacterium | reverse complement strand
CGTTGCCCGTTAAAGGCAGAAAACTGGCAACCGGAAACTGGCAACTGGCAACCGTTTTTATTCTTTAAAAAATAAGGCGGGGGGGAATATGTTTCCGGCAACCCTTATACAGAGGCACGCCTCTGCGTGCCCCTACAAATGCTGTAGGGGCGGGTTTCAAACCGGCCCCTACTCTGACCTATTTGCCCCTTCGGGGCCAAATTTTCAAACGCAGCCCGTCGGCTTGGACAATCCGGCCAGCTTGCAGGCTCCCTTCGCCGGGCCGGAGGGAAAGAGCTCGTAAATCTTTTTCAGGTCGAACCCCGTCTCCTTGCAGAGCTTGCGGATCATGGGGGCAATGCCGAACTTGGCGTAATAATCCCTCAGGTAGTTGATCACTTTCCAGTGCTCGTCGCTCAAAGTCCCCTCGATCCCTTCTTCCTTGGCGTATGCACTGGCGAAATCCGCATTCCACTTGTCCAATTCCTGCAGGAAACCATCCTCATCCACATCGTAAGCTTTCCCTGCCAGATTGATGATCGGCATTCCTCTTCCTCCTTGGTTGATATTTCGAATATTACCTCCCCTTCAATGGCTCCACCCAGGAGAAGAAGGAGAGAGTGAATACTCAAGGATCAATGATCATTGGTCAATGGTCAATGCTCAATGCTCATTGATCCTTGTTAATTGCTCTATGCCCTATGCGATTTTTTTGTATATTTCCGGCCGCCTTCGGCCCAAAAAGAATCCCTTCGAATTCTCTCTCACGCTACGGAGCGTATCGCTCTTGAGCTCAGCGAGGATGATTTCCTCTCCTCCGCCCTGGTTCTCTGCCAGGATTTCTCCTTTCGGATCCAGGATGAGGGCGCTGCCGGAAAAAGCCAGCCCGGACTCGGTCTCTCCCAGCAGGTTGCAGGCTACCAGGAAAACGCTGTTATCGTAGGCCCGTGCCGGGAGATACCGCAACCACCGTGCCTTTTTCTCCGCTGAGGATTCCCGCGGAGAGGCATGGGGGATGAAGATCACCTCGGCTCCATTCAGAGCCAGCAGTGTGCTGAGCTCGGGAAAGTGCCCGTCAAAACACAGCTCGATTCCGAATCGAGTCTTCCCAAAAGAAAAGACCGGACACTCCGCCCCGGCTTGAAAAATTCCTTCTTCCGGGAGTCCCAGGTGAATCTTCCGGTAAACTCCGATCAACCCCTCCGGCCCGGCGGCAAAATGGCTGATGAAAAATTCATCCTTCGCCGCCTTTTCAGCCAGCCCGGCCAGGATCAGCAGATCATACTCCCTGGCCATTTTCAGAACGGCTTCCGTGGAAGGACCGGGAATGGATTCGGCAAAAGATCCCATCTCCTGCCTGAGCCCGTAGCCGCTGACATTCATTTCCGGAAAGCAGACCGCCTGCGCTCCCCCGCGGGCCGCTTCCCGCACCAGAATTTTCATCCTGGCCAGGTTCTCCGCTTTTTTCCCTGCGGCGGAGCGCATGACCGTTGCGGCCACTCTCAGGTCTTCCATCTCAGACCGCCGCCAGGGTATATCCGGGCCGGTTCTCCCTCGCTTTTCGCATCAGCCCGTCCGCCCACTCTTCGCACCCCAGGGCGTGAATATGAGAATAGGTGGCCAGCACATTCTTGTGGCAGAGGCCATCCTGCTTCTCTTTTATCCCCGTACCCCGTTTGACCCGGAAGGCGAAATGACCCCGGCCCTCCTCCAGGGAGAGGACCCGGGAATAATGAAACTCATGGCCTTTCAGAACCCGCCCGACGGCGTAAAAGGGGTTCTCCCTCTCCACTTCCAAAAGAGTGTAGCCGTGCCCTTGGG
Source organism: Deltaproteobacteria bacterium (assembly GCA_026388915.1). Taxonomy (GTDB): domain Bacteria; phylum Desulfobacterota; class SM23-61; order SM23-61; family SM23-61; genus SM23-61. The sequence continues at coordinate 363 of JAPLIW010000847.1, read as the reverse complement.
GCCTCTTTTCCATGGAAAAGGTTATCGGCAATGCTCCTGCCAGGGGAAAAGTGCGGGTGTCCACGGTCAGGCTCTTTCCCAGGTACATCAGCCCCCCGCACTCTGCATAAACCGGCAACCCGTTCTCGATCGCATCCCGCAAAGACTGTCGAAAAGAGAGGTTGTCCGCCAGCTGCTCGGCGTGAGTCTCGGGGAATCCTCCGCCGATGTAAAGAGCGTCGAGCGTTGGCAGTACTTTTTCCCGGACCGCGCTCACTTCCACCAGACTGGCTCCCCGCTCGGCGAGTGCCTGCAGGTTCTCCGGATAGTAGAACTGAAAGGCCGAATCTCTCAGGATCCCGATTACCGGTCGGTCCGCCGAGG
>JAPLIW010000547.1 GCA_026388915.1 Deltaproteobacteria bacterium | reverse complement strand
GTGATCGGTGGGGGACCCGGGGGGCTGGAAGCGGCCCGGGTGGCCAAAAGCGAGGTCATCAGGTAACCCTTTTCGAAAAAGGCCCGCGTCTGGGGGGACAGATGATCTTGGCCGCCGCTCTCCCGCGGAAGCAGAATTACTTCAAATCCATGGATTGGCTTATCGGGGAAATCCAAAGAGAAGGGGTGGATGTCCGGCTCAGCTGCCAAGGAAACCTGGCAGTCATCGATGACGGGAAACCGGACGCAGTCATTCTGGCCACCGGGGCCAGCCCTGCGGTTCGGCTTCCCCATGCGGATTCGAGTATCATCACCGCCTGGGAAGTGCTGGCCGGAAGAGAAGTGGGGAAGAGGGTGCTTATTCTGGGGGGAGGAATGGTGGGGATGGAAACGGCCGAGTTTTTATCCGAGAAGGGGTGCCAGGTCACCGTGATTACCTCCAGGGAGGGGATGGAAAAATTGGCCACGGATATGGAAGGAACCACCCGGGCTCTTCTTTTAGAACGTCTGTCCGCTTCGGAAATTTCCTTTGTGTTTGCCGCCAAAGTAGTGGAGGTCGGTAAAGGGCGGATCCTTGTCAGCCAGGGAGAAAAAAGGCAATGGCTGGAGGCGGAAACCATCATTTCCGCGCAGGGCTCTCAATCCAATCAAGACCTGCTTCGAGCCCTGGAAGGGAAAGTTCCTCAGATTCTTTCCATCGGTGATTGCGTGGAGCCAAGAAGTGCCAAAGAGGCCATCCATGAAGGTTTTTGGGCAGGCTTGCAGGTCTAAGGGAGCGATTTTGGGCGGAGCCCAGAAGAAAGGAGGGAACCGGGGGAAAATAGGGCATGGGATAAAACGAAAAGCATTCCAAAAAAGAAAGGAGGAGGGATATGGCTCGGAAGATTTTTATTCTTAGCGCGGTTTGTTTCCTGGTCTTTTTGGGTTTATCTGCGCAGGTGTACGCCCAGGGAAAAGTAATTAAGATGGGGGTTACGGCCGCCCTGCAAAAGGAAGCCGGAATCTCGATAAAGTATGCAGCGGAGATGGCCGCCCAAGAGATCAATGCGGCAGGGGGGATTTTAGGCCACAAGGTTGAGCTGTTTTTTGCCGACGACGATGGAATTGCCGAAAAGGGTGTCACCGCCATCAAGAAACTTCTCTTCGGCGATAAAGTGGATTTCGTGAGCGGGGGCTGGATGAGCGGGGTGGGACTGGCCCAGGCGCCCCATATTTTCGAAGCCAAGAAGCTCTGGCTGAGCGGCGGACCGGCGACTCCCAAACTGGGCAAAATGGTGGGGGAGAACTATGACAAGAACAAATACTTCTTCCAAGTCGGTTGCGTAAATTCCGACTTCTTCGCCTTGGACATGTCGATATTTGTGGAAGAGTTCTTCAAGAAGGAGCTGAAAATAACCAAAGTAGCTCTTCTCCCGGAGAGTTCTGTATGGGCCCGGGAGATGGCTGCCTTTTTTGAAAAGGAGCTACCCAAGCGGGGGTTGAAGATCGTATATACGGATGTCTTCGACCCCAAGAGGACCGACTTCTCCCCCCAGTTCGCCCAGATTCGGTCAAAGGGAGCGGGGATCCTGCTCACGGTCCAGGCGCTTTCTCCCGGCGTTCCCATTACGAACCAATGGGCCGACACCAAGCTTCCCGTCCATCAGGCGGGCTACAGCCTGAATAGTCAGGTTTCGGATTTCTGGGACAAGACGGGGGGCAAATGTCAATATGAAAGTACTCAATTAATCAACGGAGCCAGAGCCCCCATCTCTCCGAAGACGATTCCCTTTTATGACAAGTATGTCAGCGCCTACAAACTGTCTCCTACCTATACCGGCTTCGCGGAATATGATGCCCTCTACCTGCTGAAGGCAGCGGTAGAGGAGGCCAAGTCGCTGGATACTGAGGTCCTGATTAAAACCCTGGAGAAGATGCGGTATGTGGGAGTCGCGGGAGTCATCGCCTTCGACAAAAACCATGAGTTGAAATACGGACCGGAGGGTAAGCAACCGGTCTGGGCTCAGTGGCAGGACGGCAAGCAGGTGGTGCTCTATCCCAAACAATGGGCCACCGGCAAATATATTTCTCCCCCCTGGATAAAGAAGTAAGAATCGGGGCAGAGCGGAAAAGGCCGGGAGGAGGGTTCCTAGCTCTTCCTGGCCCCACCGAAGGATGGGCGGATTTTCAAAGGGAAAGCCGGTCATGAAGAAGGAAACGATACATTCGGAGAAAATTCCTACACCCGTGGGACCTTATTCCCAGGGCATAAGGGTGGGAAACCTAATTTTTACGGCGGGGACTGGCCCTTTCGATCTGAAAACTGGGCAGCTCCTTCTCGGAGACATTCGCCAGCAGACCCGGCAAGTCCTGGAGAACATTAAGGCCATCCTCGAGGCTGCGGGGGCGCGGATGGAGGATATCGTCAAAACGACGATCTTTCTCACCGACCTAAAGGATTGGTCGGCCATGAACGAGGTCTACCGGGAGTATTTTCAAAAGGATCCGCCCGTTCGTTCCACCGTTCAAGTGGCCGGCCTCTGGGGAGGGATGGCGGTGGAGATCGAGGCCATCGCGGCACTTTCCGAGAGGTAAGAACCGATACATTTATTTATTGAAAGCGGGGTCAGGCAGGACCATGGGTTGGGGACTGAAACTCTCCAAGGAAAAGACGAGCCGGGTGGGAGTCGCCAAAGGAAAAGATGTGGCCAAAACAGTCCGCCAAGCAGTCTCAGCAGCTGGCGGGCTGGGAAAGCTCATCTCTCCGGAGTCGCGGGTGCTCATCAAACCCAACCTGAGCGTGGCCCTTCCGGCCCGGTCCGGGGTAACCACCGACCCCCGGGTGGTGACCGCCTTGATCCAACTGGTCCGCGAAGCCGGCGCCAGGGAAGTTCTGGTGGGGGAAAGCGCGGTGGTTGGCTTCGACGCCGGAGAAATATTCGATGCCCTAAAGGTCAGGAGCCTTTTCGAGAAGGCTGGAGCCCGGGTGGTCAACTTGGACCAGGACCAACCCGTCGAGGTGAAGGTTCCCCGGGGTGAGGTTCTAAAAAAGGTCAGGATCTGGCGCACGGCCTATGAGAGCGATGTTCTGATCAGTGTTCCCAAGATGAAGACCCATTTTCAGACGGGGGTTACGCTCAGCCTGAAAAACATGAAAGGCACGGTCACGGATGAGAGCAAGCGGGTCATTCACCGCATCGGCGTTCCCGTGAAAAAGCGGGAAGCGTACGGCTTAGACCAGGGAATTGTGGACCTGAACACGGTCATTTCGGCGGACCTGGCGGTCATCGATGCCACGGTCTCCCTGGAAGGATTTGTTCCGGGTCCCCGGCTGGTGGGAAACCCGGTCCGGATGGGTACCATTATCGCCGGCTTCGATCCCGTGGCCGTGGATGCCGTGGGTTGCCGGGTGATCGGGTTGGACCCTCGAGGGGTGCGCCATATCTGCCTGGCCTACGAGCGAAAACTGGGGCGGATGCTTTCCGAGGAGATCGAAGTCATGGGCCGCTCCGTCGAGTCCGTCCTTTGCCCCCTCAGAACCGAGATTCCCGAGGCTGCTGAGGTCCATGAAAACATCACCATCATCGAGGGGATGGGGTGCAGCGGATGCACGGTCACCAACCGCATGGCCCTCTCTTTCTATTCAGCCAAAGATGCGGATCGCTTAGGCCGGGTCACCCTCGTGGTCGGGGATACGGCTTCCAAGGACTACCGGGGGGAAGGGCGGTGCTTTTTCATAGGAAACTGTGCCATCCGGTCGAATAAAGGAAGAG
>JAPLIW010000282.1 GCA_026388915.1 Deltaproteobacteria bacterium | reverse complement strand
CGAACAGGAGCTTTTCTCCATAAGCCTTGCTCAAGTCTTGGGCTTCAATCACCAGGTTCCCCAGGCGGGGGCCGGGGGGGATGTAGATCTCCAGGTCCTCCCGGCGCTTTTCCGTCTCCTGGCTCAGCAGGGATTCATAGGCGGTAATGCGTGCCTTTCCCTTGGCCTGGCGGGCCTTGGGGGCCATGCGGATCCAATCCAGTTCCCGCTGGAGGGTTTTCTGGCGGGCGGTCTCGGCCTTCTCCTCCTGCTGCAGGCGGGTCCTCTTCTGCTCGAGCCAGGAGGAGTAATTCCCTTTCCAGGGGATTCCCCGGCCCCGGTCCAGCTCCAGGATCCAGCCGGCCACGTTGTCCAGAAAATACCGGTCGTGAGTCACGGCGATAACCGTGCCCGGGTATTGCTTCAGATGGGCTTCCAGCCAGCCCACGGTCTCGGCGTCCAGATGGTTGGTGGGCTCGTCGAGAAGCAGGATGTCGGGTTTCTGCAGGAGAAGACGGCAGAGGGCGACGCGCCGGCGCTCCCCGCCGGAGAGGACCTTGACCGGCGCATCGCCGGACGGGCACCTCAGGGCGTCCATGGCCATCTCCAGGCGGCTGTCCAGATCCCAGGCTCCCTGGGCGTCCAGCTTTTCCTGTACCTGCCCCTGGCGCTCGAGGAGTTTATTCATTTCGTCGTCGGACATGGGTTCGGCGAATTTCTCGTTGATCTTCTCGAATTCCTTGAGCAGGTCGACGGTTCCTTTTACGCCTTCCTCGACGATCTCCCGGACGGTCTTGGAGTCGTCCAGCCTGGGTTCCTGTTCCAGAAAGCCGATGGAATAACCCGGGGAGAGAATCGTCTGGCCGACGAATTCCTTGTCCCCCCCGGCCATGATGCGCAAGAGGGAGCTCTTCCCCGACCCGTTCAGCCCGATAACCCCGATCTTGGCCCCGTAAAAATAACCCAGGGAAATGTCCTGCAGGACCGGTTTCTTGTCATAGTATCGGCCCACCTCCATCATGGTGTAGATGACTTTGTCGGGCTTCTGGCTCATGTATTTCTAAACTCCCATCATTTCCGAAGATCAATTACTCATAAAACTCGAAATTCGAATATCGATCCCGCGAAGCGCGGGACCGAAACAAATTCAAAATTCGAATGAATAAATCCTTTCGGGCATCTTTGTTTCGGGTTTGGGATTTTGGGATGTCGGATTGGTTTCGAATTTCGGATTTCGTGCTTCGGATTTCATATTCTATCCTCACCCGGCATTCCTCAAGGGCGCGCGCCGCGCGCCCCTACATTCCGAATTCCCCATTCCGAATTCCGCATTGGTTATGGGGGGGCTTCCTGCAGCAGGTCCTTCAAGATCCATCCGGTCGTCGTTTCCCAGATCCTAATTTGTACCCAATTTCCCGACTCCCCGATCTTCTCCACCTTCCTCCCCGGCTTCAGGGTCAGTATGGTTTTCGACTGCGTGGAGGGCCGTTCCCGCAAGTTGGCGTTCTTTTTCGTGAGCAGAAAAATTTTGGGCTGGGGCGTGACGGGCTTCGCCGTTCGCTCCGGTTTAGCGGAAATGGGAGTCATCTCCTTTGCCGGAGGTGGGGAAGTTTGAGCTTCCCGGGAAGAGACCGGGGGCATTTCTTTGGGTTTGGAAACCTCAGGGATCGCCGGGACCGATGCCGGAGAAGGAGAAGACCGCTCTTTCCCTCTGGCCGTTTCCGGAGGAAATATTGGCCAGGAAGCCGTGGGGGATGGAGCTTGGGGTGCGGGAGCCTTCTCTTTTTCCTCCGCTTTCGGACCCGGGGGCCTCGAAGCTTCTGCCCGGTTCAGGGTGGATTCGATGATCCGATATAATTCCTTTTCCAGGACAATGACTTCATCCGGGTAGAGATCATTGGCGTTTCCAAAAGACTGCCCGCTTTTTTCCTTGATCTCATAAAGGCAACGGACATTCAGGACCGTCCTTTTCTCCGACTCCCTGAATAAAAAAATATTGTATTTGTACCGGGCCGAGAAGGCCTTCTCCAGGCGGCGGATCTCCGCCCCTTTTATATAATCGGTCCGGATGATTCCCTTGTCCCGGTCCTGGATGGTCAGGGGGATATTCGTTTCCCGCAGAGACTGAAGGGCGCTTTCCCAGGCCGGAATAAAACCCAGATCATATGCTTTCTTGGGAACATAGTCGGAGACCTGGGGTTGAAGGGGCCGGGGCGCCTCCTCCGCCGGCATCCGCGCGGGAGGCCCTGCACAACTCATTGGAAGCAGGAGCAGAAAGAAGACCGCTGGGAAGAGAAATCGGAGCGTCATCGGGGTAAGATCTCCTGAGGGTTTTCCCCATAGAGGAAAATCCGATTACCGTATCTCCTCCAGGAGCTTATCCATGGCCGCTGCCGGATCCGGCGCCAGCCGGACCGGACGACCCACCACAATGTAACTCGCCCCAGCGGAAATCGCCTCCCGGGCGGTCATCACCCTTTTCTGGTCATCCTTCCCGGCTTCGAAGGCCGGACGGATCCCCGGGGTGACGATGAGGAAATCCTTGCCGCAGCGCCCGCGGATGGAAGCAATCTCCCGGGGGGAGGCCACCACGCCGTCCATCCCGGCTTTCCGGGCCAGCTCCGCCAGGGTTACGACTCTTTCTTCAACCGGGCCCGCCATGCCGATTTCTCTCAAGTTCCCGTCGTCCATGCTGGTCAGAACGGTGACCGCCAGGATGATGGGAGGACGACGGTTCATCTTTTCCGCGGCCTTCCGGCACCGTTCCGCCGTTTCCCGCATCATCTCGGTTCCACCGGAAGCGTGGAGGTTGAACATGTCCACGCCGAGCTTGACCGCTTCTTCGGCGGCCCGGGATACGGTGTTGGGAATGTCGTGAAACTTCAAATCCAGAAAGACCCGGCCTCCCTCCCCCTGGACGACTTTAACCGCTTCCTGGCCATAGGCCGTATGGAGCTCCAGACCCACTTTGAAGAAACCCGTCCGCCCTTTCAGAAGGCGGACAAACTTCCGGGCCTCTTCCAGGGTGGCAACGTCCAGGGCGAAGATCACTCTTTGGGCTGCGGATAATGGGGAGTTCAAGGGATTGGGACCTCCGGCTAGGGCTTGAGTTCTTGGGGGGCCTTGGTTTGCAGCGGGAGGTCTTCCTTCAGAGGTCGGGCCGTGGTCACTTTGCCGGCGGCCACTTCCCGCAGGGCCAACACCACTTCCTTGTTGTCGGCCTGGACACGGGGATGGGACCCCTTGTAGAGCTGCTTGGTCCTGGCGGAAGCCAGCGACACCAAAGCAAACCGGTTGGGCAGTTTCTTCAAGCAATCTTCCACGGTAATTCGAGCCATGTTTCTTCCTCCTGACTTTTAAGAACCCCAGAGGGCATCCTGCCGCTCCCTCCTCTTCCTCTGAAGGGGGAGGGATGGGCGAGAAGGAGCCTCAGGCGGCTATTGTGATTTTAAGGGGATTAACCTCTATTTTTCAATCAGCAATTTTTCGATCAGTTCCGTCAATCTCTCCCGCCGGCAGTGTTCGGCCAGGAGGACGGCCTTGAGCCGTTCCCCGGCCTTTTTCAGGTCGTCGTTGGTGACCCAGTAGTCGTACATGCGGGCCCGGGAGATTTCAGCCTGGGCTTTTTTCAACCGTTCTGCCAAGGCCTCGCTTCCTTCGGTTTTCCGGTTCTTCAGCCGCCGCTTCAGCTCCTTCAGGGATGGCGGCAGGATGAACACGAAAACTCCGGGGATCTTTTGATCCCGCAGCTGCCGGACCCCCTGTACGTCGATATCCAGGATCAAATCCCGTCCCCCCAGCCGGGCCTTGTCCAACATCCGCTTCGAGGTCCCATACCGGTTCTCGTAAATTTCGGCCCACTCCACAAAATCTCCCCGGTCGATCATCTTCTGAAATTCCGCGGGAGAGACGAAGTAATAATCCCGCCCCTCCCGGTCTCCGGGCCGCCGGGGACGGGTGGTGTGGGAGACGGAGAAGCGAAGGCAAGGAAAAGTCTTCAGCATGGCCCGGCACAGGGTGGACTTGCCCGTTCCCGAGGCGCCGGAAACAACGAACAGAATCCCTTCTTTCTTTTTCATCGACATTTCACCACAGAGGCACAGAGGGCACAGAGATAAGAATAAAATTAAGAACTAAAATATTTCACCGCAGAGGGCGCTGAGGATCGAATCGAATAAAGGCCAAACCCGGATATTGCTTTTGGCGAAATTTTTAAGGTGAATTATTTAAATCTCTGCGTTCTCTGCGGTGAAAAATTATTCGATATTCTGGACCTGCTCGCGAATCTTTTCCAGTTCGCTCTTCATCTCCACCACCACGTGGGAGATCCCGGCGTCGTTGATCTTGGATCCCATGGTGTTGGCCTCCCGGTTGATTTCCTGGAGGAGGAACTCCAGCTTCCTCCCCGCCGGTTCCGGGGAATTCAGCATCTCCCGGTACTGATTCAGGTGGCTGCGGAGGCGGACCAGTTCCTCGGTAATGTCGCTTCGCTCGGCCAGAAAAGCGACCTCCTGCGCCAGGCGATTCTCATCGATCCCCAATCCCCCGCTCAACTCCTGGACCCGCTGGGCCAGCCGGTCCCGGGAAGCTTTTAAAGCCAGAGGAGCCTGGTCTTCGATTTCCTGGATCATCTTCTCCAGGGCCGATAGCCTGGCCAGAAAATCCTCCTTCAGCTTCAGGCCCTCGTCCCGGCGCATGGCTTCCAACCCGGCCAGGGCCCCTTCGAGCGCCGCCTGGAGGCATTCCCACTCCTTTTTCAGATCCGGTTCGGATTCCTTCCGGGTGAAGATGTCTCGGAAGCCGGCCAGGGTTTCCAGTCGGACCTCGCCCGGGATCCCCAGGTTTTCCTGCAGGGCTTTCAGGCCGAGGAAGTAATCCCTGGCCACTTTCAGGTCGAGCTCCAGCTTCTGTTCGGCCAGGGCAGATTCATCCACCTGGACAAAGACTTCGATTCGTCCGCGGGAGACGCGCTGGCGCAGGAAGTTGCGCGCCTGAGTCTCCAAAGGATTCAGCTTCCGGGGAAGGCGAAGGGAGATGTCGCAGTAGCGGTGGTTGACCGACTTGATCTCCACTTCCAGCTTCTTTCCTTCCCCCTGCCATTCTCCGCGGCCGTAGCCGGTCATGCTTTTGATCATAAGGTTCGTCCCTGAAATGATAAGTTAAATGGGGGCGACAAGGGGAAGAGGCGAAAAGGCGAAAGATTATTCTTGGCCTTTTTCCTTTTTCGCTCTTTCGCCCTGTTGTTTCAGTTGCCAGAGGTACCGTTTCCGCAGCGAATCCAAGATCCCCAAGAGAGGCTGGGACCCGTAGTCCGGATATGTCCAAGGCAGGGGCGCAAACCCTCCTTGCTGAACCATCAGGGTGACTTCCCCGTAAATTCCTTCCCCGAGGTAGAGCCGGTGGCTGTAATCTTTTCCGGTGACGAGAACGAATTTCGACCCGGCCAGATAACCCGGGTCGATGTTCACCCTTCTTCCCCCCCCTTCGTTCAGGTTCCGAGTTTCCACGCCGTTGGCCCAGAGCTTGAGGGGTACCATCTGCTCGGGCGAAATCAAGGGTTC
>JAPLIW010000694.1 GCA_026388915.1 Deltaproteobacteria bacterium | reverse complement strand
CCCGTCTTGGCCATGATGGTCAAGACATCGGCCACGTGGCCGTGGGTGATGAAGCACTTCCGGCCGTTGAGAATGTAGCTGTCCCCCTGCAGCTTGGCGGTGGTCTGAATGCCCGTGGGATCCGACCCCCCCGTGGCCTCGGTCACGGCGATGGTGGACAGGCGTTCCCCTTTGGCCAGGGCCGGCAGGTATTTTTTCTTCTGGGCTTCCTTGCCGAAATCCACGATGGGCACCGTTCCCAGATGGAAGATCTGCAGGGCCATGGCCATAGCCGCCGAAACCCGCCCCACTTCTTCCAGCATGATCATCCGGGCCAGATTTCCCAATGCGGTTCCCCCGAATTCTTTGGGGATGAGCACGCCCATGTACAGCTGTTTGGACATCTCCTGGTAAAGACCCCAGGGGATATCATCCGTCTCCTCCATGTGCTGGACCTTGGGAGCGATGGCCCCTTCGGCGAATTCCCGCACGCTCTTTCTGAGCAGTTCCTGCTGGGGTGAAAACTGAAAATCCATGATCATTCCTCCTTAGAATATGTTTTCTGACGCATGGTCTGCTTTTCCAGGCCGAAATGCAAGTACTGATTCTTATACCACTTTGCAGGTGGGGTGACAAGACATCCGGCAAAAAAAGAGGCAAGAAGAAAAAAACCGTTTTCTTTCTTCTTGCCTCAATCCTCAACCTGAGTTTCAAGGCCTTTGAAGCCGGTCTGGGAGCGAAGCGCTCATCAGGAAGGAGTTCCCTGCCCCTCGGCGGGTTTCTCCCCTTGCGCCTTTTGGGCCTTCCTCTTCGTATAGGTCCGATAGCCGAAGAACACGACGCAGGCCAACACAGCGAGGATCAGGCCGGCCCCGTAGAGAAACCGCAGGAGGAAAGGAACCGGTTGCTCCCAGAAGGAAACTTTGAAATGGATCGGTCCCAAAAGGAGCGGCTTGGAAGTCGAGGGATCATGGCATTTGACGCAGGAAGGGCCGGGGCCCTTCTTTTGCGGATGCCCCGCATTATCCGGATGGCAGTTGGCGCATCCCTGGGTGTCGTAACATTGCCCCAGGTTGGTTTTGGGATGGCCCATGATCCGGTAGGTGGCCAGGGCCATGAAAAATCCTTTGGGCGGCTTCGCGGCATCATGACACTTGGCGCAGGCTTCCGGCAGGCGGGAAGCCTTTACCGGCGATTGCGGGTCGGCGATCTTGCGCAGGTAATGGGCCGTATGGCAATCCTGGCATTTCGGGGCCCGTTCCATGCCGCTCTCGAGCATCATCCCGTGGGCCGTCTGCTTGTAGGCCTCCGCCGAATCCTGGTGACAGTTGATGCATCCGACTTCGGGAAAACCTTCCGCGGGATGGACGTTCGGCTTGGCTTCCTGGTGGCAGTCCGTGCATCCCATTCCGGCCGCCCCGTGGGCCGACGCGGCAAAGGCCTTTTCGTCCACGTGGAGGGCAAGGAGGGAGCCGTCCTTCTTTCCCTTGCTGAGTTTGGGATTCTGGTGGCACTTGAAACATTCCGGGTTATCGGCGGCCAGGGCAGCGCCGACCCAGAAGAAGCATAAAGCCAAAAGCGGGAAAAGCGTTCGACTGAACTGCCCAAGGCTCCAAGTTTCCCTTCTGACCATTTCCGTGTCCTCTCTTCGAATACCGTGAAAGGTGAGTGGTGAGGAGTAAGGGGGAAAAGACCCCGCTTTATCCCACCGCTTTTTGCTCCGTGCTTGCCGCCCCGGCGGGAGAGTCCATGGCCTGGACCACCAGCTCGCTCAGGTCCAGGGCGGCCATGGATTCCTCCAGCCCCTTCTCCTTGATTCCGTCGCCGATCATGGTCAGGCAGTAGGGGCAGGCGGTCCCCACCAGGCTGGCCTTGGTCTGGACGGCCTGATCCGTGCGGAGCTGGTTGATCCGGGTTCCGAGTTTCTCCTCCATCCACATGCGGCCGCCCCCGGCCCCGCAGCAGAAGCTGCGGATATGGTTGCGCTCCATCTCCACCAGTTTCAGGCCCGGGATGGCCTGGATCACGCGCCGCGGTTCCTCATAGACCTCGTTGGCCCGCCCCAGGTAGCAGGAATCATGGTAGGTAATCACTTTTTCCACGGGCTTCTTCAGCTTCAGCTTTCCGCTTCCCAAAATATCCGCCAGGAACTGAGTGTAATGGAAGACCTCGTACTTACCCCCGAACTGGGAATATTCGTTCTTGAGGGTATTGAAGCAGTGGGGGCACATGGTCATGATCTTTTTGACCCCGTAATTCTTGAAGACTTCGATGTTGGTCTGGACCAGGGTCTGGTAGAGATATTCATTCCCGATCCGGCGGGCCGAGTCCCCGCAGCAGCCCTCCTCCGTCCCCAGGACGGAAAATTTCACCCCCGACGCTTTCAGGATCTTTACCAGGGATGTGGCCACCCTCTTATTGCGATCGTCAAAGCTGCCCGCGCATCCCACGAAGAAGAGGAAGTCGATGTCGCTGTCCTCCGCCATGGTCTTGACCTCCAGGCCTTTCATCCACTCGGCCCGGAGTCCCGACCCCACCCCCCAGGGGTTGCTGTTGTTCTCCATGTTGCGGAAGACCAGCTGCACTTCCTGGGGGAAGTTGCTTTCCATGAGGACCAGATAACGGCGCATCTCCAGGAATTTATCCACGCAGGGGATGAACACCGGGCAAACCATGGCACAGGCCAGGCAGTTGGTACAGGCCCAGATCACATCCTCCGAAACCCCGTCCCCTGCCCCGCTGCCGATCAGCTTCGTCCGTCCTTCCGCATACAGGTCGATTCCCTTCCGCTTCAGGGCCGCTTTTTCTTCCATGTGGGCCCGCAGGGTATCCCAGTTTTTTTTGGGCGCCAGGGGCTTTCCGCTGATCGCCGCCGGGCAGTGGTCCAGGCAGCGTCCGCACCGGGTGCAGGCATCCAGGTCAAAGAGCTGTTTGCGGGTCAACTCCTCGATTTTGGACGCCCCAAAGGTTTCGGCCGTCTCAAAATTCAGGATCGGGGGCAATTCCCCCTTGGGAGAAAGGGAGCGCATGTATACATTGGCCGGTCCGGTTATGATATGCAGCATCCGCGAATACGGAATGAAAGCGATGAAGCCGAGGACCAGGAAGAGATGGAGCCGCCAGAGAACCCGGTGTAAAAAAATCTGGCTGGAGTCGGATAGGCCAACGAAAAACTTGGAAAAAATCCAACCCACGGGCGACCAGGCCACCCACTCGGGTTGGGTTCGGGCGATCCGCAAACCCTCGACGCAGAACCCCAGCCCAAAGATTCCCAGGAGAAACAGAAGGGCGATGGCGTTGCCCCAGGAGGTATCGTAGGTCTGGTTTTCCGGCTTCTGCACATATCGGCGATAGGCGGCTAGGAGGAGACCGACGATGCCCAGGGTTCCCACCAGATCGAACAGCAAAGAGAGAGGAAGGGCCAGGATTCGGGGAAGGGAGAAATTCGCCTGGGTGATCACCACCACCACGAAGGGAACCAAAAAGCCGTAGAAGATGAGCAGGTGCATCCATCCCGGGTACACGTCCCGGAGCATCCGTTTATGCCCTATCACGTAGGCCCATACGGATTTCAGACGCTCCTTGGGCTGATCGGTCCTCTTCTCGGGTTTGCCCATCATCCACAGCCGGTATCGGCGAAACATCCCGTATAGGAATACCACCGCCACGATGAAGAGCAGGAAAAGGTCGAATGAACTGAGCATGTTGATCCTCGATTCCGCGCAACCGGTCAGAACGCCGGTTGACTCCAGGATGAGCGGCTTAGAGCCTGCCTTCCTTCCATGAAAGAAAAGGGGGTAAGGCAAGAAACTTGGCGGAACAGAAATCAGGACGGGGGGCTCCCCCGGAGGAGAGCACCCCATTGGGAAATCAGCTCTCCGAAAGGAGTTTTTTGAACTCTTCGGACAGCACCGGGACCACTTTGAAGAGATCTTCCACGATCCCGTAATCGGCCTTCTGGAAAATCGGCGCGTCCGGGTCCTTGTTGATGGCCACGATGACTTTGGAAGATCCCATTCCAGCCAAGTGCTGAATGGCCCCGGATATGCCGCAGGCGATGTAGAGGTTCGGGGTCACGACCTTTCCGGTCTGCCCCACCTGATCGCCGTGTTCCCGCCAGCCGGAGTCCACCGCCGCGCGGGAGGCGCCCACGGTGGCTTTGATGACGTTCGCCAGACCTTCCAGGACTTTGAAGTTCTCCGACGATTTCATGCCCCGGCCGCCCGACACAATGATCTCCGCCTCGGTCAGGTCCACTTTGGCCGCGGCCGATTTGACCACTTCCAGCACGGTCGTCCGCAGGCTTCCGGCATCGATCTTGGCATCCACCTTGGAGATCGAGCCTTTCTTCGACCCATCCGGGGGCACCATTTCCAGAACGTTGGGCCGGACCTGGGCCATCTGGGGACGGGCCGCGGGGTAGCCGAGTTCGATGAATGCTTTGCCGGCGTAAACCGGCCTCTTGGCCACCAGCATCCCGTTATCCCCGATGGACAGGGCGGTGCAGTCCGTTGCCAGTCCGGTCTGCAGGCGGGCGGCCAACCGGGGAGAAAGGTCCTTCCCGATCACCGTGGCCCCGCACAGGAAAATGGAGGGCTGATGCTCTTTCAACAGGTTCGCCAATACCGAAGCATAGGCATCGGTGGTGTACTGGGCCAGGGCCGGGTCATCGGCCCAGAAGACCTTGTCGGCATACTCGGCCAGGCGGCCGGTGAGAGTCTCCACCCCGGACCCCAGCATCACGGCGACCAGCTCTTCTCCCAGTTTTCCGGCCATCTTCCTTCCCTGGCTGAGAAGCTCGAAGGTGACCTTACGGATATTGTTGTCCTTCACTTCTGCGAAAACCCATATTCCTTTGGCCATGGATGATCTCCTTTTTAATATCCAAAATGATTATTCGAAGGGATGCAGATTCTCCCGCTTCTCACCATTTTGTAGGGGCGGCCCCCCGTGGCCGCCTCGGCGAAGGGCAACCATCACGCCTAGGGCGTGATGGCCCCTGCGCGAGAAAAACTTAGATGATCTTGGCTTCCTCCCGGAGCAGTTTCACGAGCTTTTGAGCCGCTTCGAGGATTTCTCCGCTGACGATTTTCCCGGGCGGACGGGAGGGAGGAGAGCTGTATTTCAGGATCTTGACCTTGGCCCCGGCGGCGCCGACCTGATCCGCGGGAAGCCCCAGCGCTGCCAGGTTAATGGCCTTGACCTCTTTCTTCTTGGCCTTCATGATCCCCGGGAGGGATGCATAACGGGGTTCGTTCAATCCCTTCTGGCAGGTGAGAACGGCAGGCAGGGTGACTTCGATCACTTCTTTGCCCCCGTCCACCTCGCGCTCGACTTTGGCCTTTTTCTTATCCGCGCTGATCTCCAGTTTCGTAATCAGGGTGACATGGGGAAGATTCAGGAGCTCGGCCAGGGATTGTCCCACCTGGGCCATGTCGTCATCAACCGCCTGTTTGCCGCACAGGATCAGATCATACGGCTCTTTCTTGATGGCTTCGGCCAGAGCCTTGGCCGTGGCGAAACCATCGGCTCCCTCGAAAGCCGGGTCGTTCAGGTGGATCGACCGGTCGGAGCCCATGGCCAGCCCGGTGCGCAGAGATTCCACCGCCCGCGTCGGACCCATGGTGATCAGGATACTCGCGCCGCCCTGCTTTTCCTTGATTCGCAAGGACTCTTCGACGGCGTACTCACAGTAGGGATTCATGACGTACTTGATGTCGTCGGTTACAATCCCGGATCCATCGGGTTTCACCTTGATCAGGGTCTCGGTATCCGGCACCTGCTTCATGCAAACAATGACATTCACCTTGAACCTCCTTCTTCCATTTTTTATATGGACACAGATTTACACAGATGAACACAGATAAAGAATTTTTAATTCCGTAAGCTTTTACGTCATCGGGACTTTGCGAATCTGTGTTTATCTGTGTTCATCTGTGTCCAATGCAATTATGATTACGATGGCCAGGGGTAGGTCTTTCTCGCTTCCTCACTCATCATCCCCCGGATGAAAATATCGCTGATCTGCAGGGCGGCTTCGTCGATGCTGTGTTTCTTTTTCGTCGAGAGGACCCAGTAGCGGGCCATTTCATCCAGCGCGCCGAAGAACGCCCTTTTCATCACCCCCGGAGTGAGGTCTTTCCGCAGGAGCCCCTTCTCCTGCCCTTCGATCACCACCGAGCGGATGATATTCAGGTATTCGATGAAGGGTTGATTGACATACTCCTTCATGAATTTCGTGCTCTGCCGAACCTCGACCCCCATGACTTCCGCGAGGTGCGGGTGGTGGGCTACGATCGAAAGGTGCGTGATGGCAAAACGTTTGATCTTCTGCAGGGCATCTTTTTCTCGGGCCAGCTCGGCGCGCATGTCCCGAACAATCTTCGCGAACTCTTCCTCGAAGAGGGAGATGAGAATATCGTCCTTGTTCTTGAAGTACAGGTAAATCGTCCCGTCGGCGACGCTTGCTTCTTTGGCAATCTCGGAAACGCGGGAATTGTAAAAACCTTTTTCGGAAAAAACCTTAATGGCCGCCTGAAGGATCTTCTGGTGCTTGTTTTCGTCTTTCATGGGCAGTTTTTTATTCCACAACCAAGCGGAGAATAATCTCTCTCTTCCCAGCCTGCAGTTCTTGTCCGAATACTAGCGGGAATCATAAAATTTTTAATGAATGATTATTCATTCAACGGATACTTAACACAGGCGTTAAAGGACTGTCAAGTTTTTTTTTCTATTTTCAAAAAAAATGGCCCTTTCCCT
This sequence comes from Deltaproteobacteria bacterium, assembly GCA_026388915.1. Taxonomy (GTDB): domain Bacteria; phylum Desulfobacterota; class SM23-61; order SM23-61; family SM23-61; genus SM23-61. Next base: position 520 of record JAPLIW010000694.1, on the reverse strand, counting down.
CGAATTTAATGCTAACTACTTGATTTTATTTAAATCATGACCTCCGGAAAAACCGGAGGTATGAAAAAAAGTGAACCGCTCAAAGCGGATTGAAATGAGCGCCACCTAAAGTTGGCCTTCGGTCGGATGCCAAACCCAGGGGCAAGGACCTTCTGTGCAAAAATCATGAGGCGGCTTCCATTTTATGGGCCAGGCGGGCAACCAAAATGCGGAATGCCGATTGCGGAATGCTGGATGGAAAGAGAAGCAAAGAATTCCGAATTCCACATTCCGAATTCCGAATTGGGTAAGGCCCGATCGGCCCGCCGCATGCTGCGGAAGCCGGTCGAAGCCTCCCGGAAGAGAGCCAGCCCGGCCGATGCTTTTTGCGCAGAAGCTCCTTGCCCCCGGGCCACGACCCAAGCATCCTGGAAATGTCAACCACTGGGAGTCCCCCGGCAGAGCCGGGGGTTTAGCTTAAAGAAATTAACTCAAGATTTGAAAAATGGGTCTATCTCCTTCAAAAAAGCTTCCGGCTGAT
>JAPLIW010000428.1 GCA_026388915.1 Deltaproteobacteria bacterium | reverse complement strand
GATGCAAATAGCATCCACTGATTTCTAGGTGCGCACTATGGCTGATGTGGATATGGTGCCTGGAGGTTAATTCCGACTCCACTCCCCGCAGCCAGCAATTCACAGCATAAATGAACAGGAAGTTACTGCCACTTCCATATTGGTTGTCCGAGGATTTGGACGAATCGACTCGATAAATCTTTAAATTTTCGATTCCAATATTGGTGACGGGCTGGATTTTCTGTATTCGAAGGCCGTAGGTTGTTGAATATTCTTTGGAAGCCTCATCTTTCATTCTGAAGTCTGGGGAAACACTTTCCAATTGAGTAATTTGTCCCACCACCGCCCCACTTTGGGCGGGAAAAGTCGCCTCCCATAGATGAATCCAGTTTCCCGCGGAAAAGCAATCTGGCCGGTCCGAACCAGGCGGGCAAAGAGGCAAGCTACCCGTAATCACTTGATCTCCTTTGGAAATATCAGCGGTGAGATTATATATTGGAGAGCCCCCGGTGGAGCCGAGCATTTGGAAACAGGTGCCATCTTTCCCCACGTTGCATTCTAGAATCGTCGCATTCGGCCCTTTCACTCCCGCTCCTTGGAAAATAATGTTACTGTCCCCGGATCCCAAAACGATGGGGGATTTGATTCGATACGAACCTGGAGGAAAATAAATGATCGACGTTCTGGCGTGATCTCTCCACTCGGTCCGGGCCCGGTTTAACGCCTCGGCGATTTTCGCATCGATGTTTGCTCCGGGCATCAAGGTGACGTCAAAAATCACATGAGCTGCGGTAGGGGTCTCAGGAAGAAGGCCAGATCGATTGGATGGTAAAAGCCCCGCATTTCTCCAATTGACTTGGTCAGGCTCAGGAATATGGCCGACATTATTATATAAAACCGGTGGGTTATAATTTTCCACAGTGGCTTTCACAGGGTTGGAAGTAAGATGATAAACCGATCCATAGGTGTCTCGATAATTCAGGGTTGCTCGCAGGGTATAAGTACGGTTACTCATCAGATTATATTTTGCCGAACCGCATTCAATGTCCCCATGGATATTATCCCAGTTGTATATTGGAGATCGCGCCTCCTCATCGGTATACCAGGTTTGACCATCATCCGGCGAATATTGAGTAGTCACAGAAAGGGCTTCATGACCTTTGCCCACGGCAATCGTGTACAGCATCTGAAGTCCAAATCCATAGGGGTCTGGAAAGGGATAAGGGTACGCTTTGTCGATTGTGATCGACGTCTTCACGAGCGACTTCGGATCGCAAACCCCCCATTGATAACAGGTAATCACTTGCCCTTCGGCATTCGTGCAGGAGGTATCACAATAACTTTCATAATTGCATTCATCTGAACAATAGGGCGGTTTTGCGAGACATTCATTTGAATAGGAAGAAAACAGGAAAAGACAAAATGTCAGGAATAACCCCCTCGCTTTTTTTAAAAATCCATTGTCGATTATCATTTTTCCCCTCCTTCAGGGATCTTTTTGGTTCCCATTATCTCTTCCAACAAAATTGTTTCAATCCTTTTTTTGAACCTAGCCCGGGGAAAAAACTACCCCGGGAAATGGTTCGTGAGTCAATATTTAAGAACGTTTTGCAAATCAGCGGCCAATGCCTGCCTTTTAGAAACCCAAATGCTTTTAAGGCCTTTTTGTTTGGTTAGGGGAAGATAAAACCAACCTGAGGAGTCGATTTGCCATTTTTTGTCAATTCGTTGTTCTTTTGCTCAAGCGATCAGTTCTTCAAATTTTCACCACTTTAATAATTCCGCCCCTTTTTGTCAAGGGTTTTGCCGCAAAGGGTCAAGCCTGCCCTTGCCTCTTGGTGATAATTGAGATTTAGGCATGGAATGAACCAATGATGAATGCTGACCATGGAAACAAAGCAATACGGAGGCCAACGAGGAAAGGAGGCAAATCCATTGTTATTTATGTATTTTTGAATTTTCTGGCTTTCAAAAAAGGGAAACAGATTTTCCACTTTTGGATAAAATTTTTCCTTTTTGGATTCCCATAGTGAGATATAAAAAACAAACTAATGTGTATCTGCCTCCAAAGGCATGACAAGTTACGACGCAATCTCCTATGTCAAAAGGGATGCATTTTTTTCTACCCAGGGCTTCCGGGTTGAAGTAGAATCAGGACAAACTGCAGAACCCGGCGAAAAAGAAAAGAAATGCTCAAGGTAACCATTCGCCGGATTCGAGTTCTTTGCTTAAACTTCAAGGAAGGGGGATGCAAGATGGGAAAAAACTGGATGAAGAGCTGGATCAGAAAGAAAATGACGGTGTGGAGCTTCGTCATTCTGGGAGTTTTCTGCACCCTTGCCTGCGTGCCCGATCCGATCCTGGCTCAGGAGAAGTACCCCAGCAAACCCATTAACTTTGTCATCGGCTACCCCGGCGGAGGAACGACCGATGTCTGTGCCCGGCCGCTGGTCATGGCGGCGGGCAAAATCCTTGGACAGCCCATCGTAGTATTAAATAAACCGGGAGCGTCTTCAGCCGTGGCCATGGCTTCCCTCAAGAACGAGAAGCCGGACGGATACACCATCGGAATCCTCCCCAGTGGCGCGGTCTTCAGCCAGCACATGCGCAAGGTGCCCTACGACTCGGCCAAAGATTTCACCCCCATCATGCAGTATGCCGTTTACCTTTACGGGCTGGTGGTCAAGGCCGACTCCCCCTTGAAGACCTTCAAGGAATTCATCGACTACGCCAAGGCGAATCCGGGAAAGATCCGGTACAGCACGGCGGGGGCGGGGACACCCCAGCACCTGGTCATGGAACGGCTGGCCATCAAAGAGAATATCAAGTGGATCCACATCCCCTTCCAGGGAGGAGGGCCGGCGATCGCCAACCTTCTGGGGGGACATGTGGAGGTTTCTTCCCAGACCACCGAGTGGAAGAAGCACGTCGAGGCGGGAACCCTGAGGCTGCTGGCCGTATACGGGGAGAACCGGATGGCGGATTTTCCCAATGCTCCTACCCTGCTTGACCTGGGATATGACATAACCGCCGCCAGCCTCATCTGCGTCGTGGGCCCCAAAGGCCTTTCCCCCCAGGTGGTGGAGACCCTCCATTCGGCCTTCAAGAAGGCCATGGAAGACCCGGATTTCATCCGGGTGAGCCGGCAGATGGACCAGCCCCCCGTTTATCGGGGGCCCGAGGAGCTGGGCAAGCATATTGTCAAGATGAACGAGGAAGTAGGGGGATTGATCAAGAAACTGGGTTTGCAGGAAAAATGAGGGCAGGGGCGATCACGTGAAGTGCATGGCGTGATCGCCCCTACGGAAGATGTGAAAAGAGGAATGCGTGACCGAGATTCGTTTCCCTTCCATGAATCTTGAAGGCAGGGTCGCCGTCGTTACCGGCGCCGGGCAGGGGCTGGGCCTGTGGATGGCCCAGGGCCTGGTCCATGCGGGCGCCGACATGGTGATCGCCGAAATCAACCCACAGGCGGGGGAAGCGGCGGCCGAAGCGATCCGGAGGACGGGAAAAAGGGGGCTGTTCATCGAGACCGACGTCCGCCGGGAGGATTCCATCCGGGGCATGGTGGACCGCGTGGTGAAAGAATGGGGAAGGATCGACATTCTGGTCAACAACGCCGGAGTCAACGTGCGGAAGAAAGCGGAGGAAGTGAAGCCCGAAGATTTTGACGAGGTGGCGGCGGTGAACCTCCGGGGAGTTTATTTCTGCGCCCAGGCGGCGGGCAAAGTGATGATTCAGCAGAGGCAGGGCAAGATCATCAACATCGCCTCCGCCGCCGGCTTCCTGGTCCGGGCCGGGATTCCCAATTCGGTCTATTCGGTCACCAAGGCCGGAATCATCATGATGACCAAGGCCCTGGCGGCCGAGTGGTCCCCCTACAACATCAACGTCAACGCCATCGCTCCCGGCTATTTCGCCACCCCCCTCGCGGCTCCGCGCCTAAAGGATCCCAAGGCCTGGCAGGCCATCATGGACTCGACTCCGCTGAAAAGGGTCGGAAAGGCCGAGGACATTGTCGGGCCGGTCGTCTTCCTTGCTTCCGACGCGGCGGCCTTCATCACCGGCGCTTGTTTGCTTGTGGATGGGGGAAGAACCGTTCTGTAATGCGGAATGGAAAAAAGCCCGTAGGGCATAGCTCATGGATTGTAGGGGCGATTCATGAATTGCCTCTACAGACCGGATTATGCAGTATAACTTTTGTATAACCGGACATGGGGAATAAATTTGGGGGAGGCTGGATGAGCCTGGTGGATTTTGTAAGGGAAAGAGCCAAAGAATTCGGGAGCAAAATCTTCCTCTGGGAGAAGAAGAATTCCCTTACCTACGAGGAATTCGACCAGGTGACCGACCGGATGGGGGCCGAACTGCAGGCCCTCGGTTTGAAGAAAAGCGATCACGCGGCGGTTCTCTTTCCCAACAGCCTGGATACCCTCCTTTCCTACTTCTCCATTATCAAAGCCGGGGGGGCGGTGGTTCCGATCAATCCCCTTTACACCCCCCGGGAGATCGCCTTCATCCTGAACAACTCGGAAGCCAAATTCTTACTGGCCGCCTCCCATTTCCAGAAGGCCGTAGAGGGAATCCGGTCCCAGGTTCCTGGTCTCCGGCAGGCCATATTCCGGAGCGAGGATGAACCGTCGATCCTCAAGACCCTTGCCGGATTGGCCCCGAAGGCGAACACGCTCAAACCCGTGGAGCTTTCCTCTCAGGACAAGGCCATCATTTTCTACACTTCCGGAACGCTGGGCACACCCAAAGGAGTCATGCTCACCCACGGAAACTTCACCTTCTCCGGCCCCAACATCGCCCGGTGCTACGGCCTCAGGCAGGAGGACATCTCCCTGGCCGTCCTGCCCCTGGTCCACGTCTTCGCAGTGGCCAGCCCGGTTTTCGGGAGCCTGAGCTCCGGGGGAACCGTGGTCGTTCTGGACCGCTTCCAGGCGGAAACTGTACTCCAGGCCTTCGTCGACTACCGGGTCACCTGGTTTCCCGGTGTGCCCACTATGTTCAATTACCTCCACCATGCCTATGGAAACGGGGCCTGGAATATCTCCTCCGTCCGGATGGGTCTCTCCGGCGGAGCCTCCCTCTCCGTGGAACTCCTGAAAAACTGGGAAACGCGCTTCAACGCGGAGATCCTGGAAGTATACGGTCTCACCGAATCGACCGGGCTGGTTACCGCCAACCCGGTGCACGGGGTGAGGAAGGCGGGTTCCATCGGGATCCCTGTCCCCGGCGTCCAAACCCGCTTGTTCAATAAAGAAGGGAAGGATGCAGGGAAAGGAGAGGTGGGAGAGATCCTTTTCAAGGGGCCCAACGCCGCCAAGGGCTACTGGAAACTTCCTAAGCAGACCGAGGAGGCAATCCGCAACGGCTGGGTCCATACCGGGGATCTGGCCAAACAGGATGAGGATGGATATTTCTACATCGTGGGGCGGAAGAATGACCTCATCATCGTCGGCGGGTATAACGTGTATCCCCGGGAGATCGAGGAAGTCCTCTACGCCCATCCGGCGGTGTACGAGGCGGCGGTGATCGGCATGGCGGACGAAGTGAAAGGAGAGATCCCCAAGGCCTACATCAGCCTGAAACCGGGCCAGACAGCGACCGAAAAAGAGATCTTGGAATTCTGCAAACAGAACCTTGCTTCCTACAAGGTCCCACGCCAGGTGGAGATCCGGTCCGAACTTCCCAAGTCTTCCACCGGGAAGATTCTGCACCGAGAGCTGAGAGCCGAAAAAAGGAACGGCCCCATTTTCTTGGATGGACCCAGATAAACACGGATGGAGACAGATAAAACATTTCAAAAAGCAATTGGAGTGGGAACCCTATGTAGTTGCACAACCTGCTTGGTTTCCATTGAGCCGGACTGCTTAACCCTCAATCCGCAATCCGCATTCCGAATTTGGAAAGGGTAGGGTGTGCTTTCCACCCGGACCAAATATTTCGTCGTCGCCCTCCTCTATTTCTCCGAAGGCCTTCCCTTCGGGCTGATCAACAACCTCCTTTCGGTCTATTTCCGGGTGAAGAAGATCTCCCTGGAGGAGATCGGGCTCCTCAGCCTCCTGGGACTCGCCTGGAGCCTGAAGATCCTCTGGGCTCCCCTGGTGGACCGTTTCGGCCGGCGGTATTTCTGGATCCTCCCCGCCCAGCTGCTATTGGCTCTTTTCAGCGCGGTCCTGGCCCTCCTCGACCCGGTGTCCCAGAAGGCCCTTTTCTGGCTGGCCCTTGCCGGAATCTGCCTGGCCTCCGCCACCCAGGACATTGCCGCCGACGCCTATACTATCGACATCCTGGATGAAAAAGAGCTCGGACCGGCCAACGGAATCCGTTCCGCAGCCTACCGGGTGGCCCTGATCACTGCCGGGGGAGTTCTGGTCATGCTGAGCGAAACCATGGGATGGTCCCTGGCCTTCATCGCCGCCGGGATCATCATGATGGTTCTGGCTCTAGCCGTGGTCAGCCTTCCTTCCTTCCATCAGAAAAGGCCGGCGGTTTCCGCCTCCCTCCCCATGTGGGAGCAATACGTGGATCCCATCAAGAGACTCTTCCTTAAGCCCAACTTCTGGACCGCGGTGATCTTCATCCTCTTCTTCAAGGTAGGCGAGGCCATGCTCGTGGCCATGGCCAACCCCTTCTGGATCGACCGGGGGTTCACTCCGGGAGAGATCGGGTTTGTGGTGGGCACTCTGGGAACCCTGGCCAGTATCGTCGGGGCGATCTCCGGAGGGAGCCTGACCGCCCGCTGGGGCATCCTGAAAGCGCTCTGGATTCTGGGGGGGGTGCAGGCCACGGCCGGCCTGGGCTACACCTTCGCCTCGCTGCCCCATGCGCCGCGTTTCTCCATCTACTTCGTAGCCCTGCTGGAGAGCCTGGCCATCGGCCTGGCCACGGCCGCTTTCCTGAGCTTTCTCATGAAGCTCTGCGACAAAAAATTCAGCGCCACCCATTATGCCTTTCTCACGATTTTATTCGGTCTGGGCCGGTCCCTGGCCGGGGTGCTGAGTGGATACTCTGCGACTTTCCTGGGTTACCCGGTTTTCTTCTTTGCGACATTTCTGATCGGATTGGCGCCGCTGCCGCTAATTTCTTATCTCCAACCGACATTGAACAATGATCAAGGACCAATGGGCAATGGCCAATGAAAGAGGTACGAGGAACCAGCAACCAGTAACAAGCAACCAGCAACGAGCAACCAGTAACGAGGAACGAGGAACAAAGTGCTTAGCAAAGACCTAAGAGAAAAAATCGCCCAGATGATCATGGTGGGATTCAGAGAATCGGAGGTGGTTGAAGATACCCCTGTCGTCCGGGCCATCCGCGATTTCTCTCTGGGCGGGGTGATCCTCTACAACATCGACCTGAAGTGTTTCCTCGAAGCCCAGAAGAAAAATCCTGACCTGACCCGGCATGAAGGGGCTAAGCTCTGTCCCAAGAACATCACCTCCCGGGAGCAGTTGAAGAAGCTTACTTCCGCATTAAAGAGCTGCTCCAAAGAACCCCTCCTCATATCCGTTGACCAGGAAGGAGGCCTGGTCAGCAGGCTCGGCCCGGCTGCGGGGTTTCCCGAAAGGGAGAGCCCCAGGGAATTGGGTAAGAGAGATGATCTGGCTGAAACCACAAAAACGGCAGAGGGAATGGCGGGGGACTTGAAGGAGAGCGGAATCAACCTGAACCTGGCGCCGGTGGTGGACCTCGATCTGAACCCCGAAGGTCTGATCTCCAGAAACCGCCGCTCCTTTGGGCCCGATCCTGAGCTTGTTTTTCGACATGCCCGAGCCTTCATCTTAGCCCATCACAAGCAGGGAATTCTGACTACCCTGAAGCACTTCCCCGGAAAAGGGAATGCAGGAAAAGACACCCACTTTGAACTGGCCGATGTAACTTCCCTCTACCAGGATCAGGAGCTTCAGCCATTTTCCCGGCTCATCCAGGAAGGACTGGCCGACCTGGTCATGACCTCCCACCTCAACCACCGGGGATGGGATGAAAATTATCCGGTCACCCTTTCTCCCAAGGTCCTTCAGGGCATGCTGAGGGGAAAATTAGGCTACCAGGGGGTGATCCTCTCCGACGACCTGCTCATGGGGGCCATCATCAAGCAGTTCAGCCTGGAGGAGGCCTGCGTGCTGGCCGTGCAGGCCGGGGTGGATATTCTCCTGGCCTCCAACAACAGCCCGGAAGGGGATGATCCCCACCTCTTCCACCGAATCCACGAAACCCTGATCAAGGCGGTCGAACAGGGGCGAATCTCTTCAAGCCGGATCGAATCATCCTGTTCCCGCATTACGGCCCTGAAGAAGAGACTGCCATTGGGCGTCTCACCCTCAAACCTGGGTCACCTCATTTCCAAGCCTCCTTGAATAGAAGGATCCTGACATTCATCTCCAACGTCGTCACTCTTGGGAAAATATTTGGTGAAAAAATGTTGGATTTGTGGTATTTAGCCCCATACTTCTAAAAATCAGGGCCATGACAGACAGAACATCCGCAAGGTATGGGTTTGCCCGCTTTGCGGATTTCCCGGGCCGTTGAAAAGAAGAGGAGGTGATGCTTGGGATCCCGCCAGCTTAAAATTCTCATTCCGGTTTTGGGTGGTTCGTCGATTTTCAACGCAGGGAACCCGGCGATTCAATCCGATCCGTGTGTTTCGGTGAAGAAAAACGAAAGGAGACCCCAATGAAAAAAGGCTTGATCAAGATTTTGCTGGTAGCGGTTCTCATCTGCGCCTTGGCCACCCCGGCGATGGCCGAGAAAGTCCTTCGCTGGGCCAGTCAGGGGGACGCCCTGACCTATGATCCCCATTCGGCCAACGAGTCCCCGACCAACCTGGCCATGCAGCAGGTCTATGAGACCCTGGCGATTCGAAACCCGAAGTATGAGATTGTTCCCTGTCTGGCCACGAGCTGGAAGGCCCTCGATCCCAAGACCTGGGAGTTCAAACTCCGCAAGGGAGTCACCTTCCACGATGGCACCCCGTTTACCGCCGAGGATGTTGCCTTCACCATCACCCGGGCCAAAGGCCCCACCTCGGAATTCCGGAATTACCTGACCACGGTCACCGGCACCAAGGTGATCGATGATCACACCATCCACATCCTGACCTCCGGGCCCGACCCGGTCCTGATCAACAATCTGTGTTACGTTTTCATCATGTCGAAGAAGTGGTGCGAGAAGAACGGGGCGACGGCAGCGCAGGATTTCAAGGCCAAGGAGGAGAAATACACGGTCCGCCACGAGAACGGGACCGGTCCGTACATCCTCCAGATCCGCGAGCCGGACATCAAGACCATTCTGGTGAAGAACCCCAAGTGGTGGAATGCCAAGACGTATCCCTACGAAATCGACAAGGTCATCTACACGCCCATTGCCAACCCGGCCACGCGGGTGGCCGCCATGCTGTCCGGCGAGATCGACTTCCTCTTGGACCCGCCTTTCCAGGATCTGGATCGACTGAAAAAGAACCCGAATCTCAAGGTGGGCCAGATCGCCCAGAACCGCAGTATCTTCTTCGGCCTCGACCAAGCCAGAAACGAACTGCGCTTCTCGAACATCAAGGGTAAGAACCCGTTCAAGGACAAACGGGTGCGCCAGGCCATGCACCTGGCCATCGACAGCAATGCCATCCATAAAGTGATCATGCGGGGATTGTCGCAGCCAGCGAATGTTATCACCGCGCCCATGGTGCATGGATATCCCAAAGAACTGGACAAGCGTCCGCCCCAAGACCTGCAGAAGGCGAAAAAGCTACTGGCCGAAGCCGGGTATCCCAACGGGTTTGAAGTGAAGCTGGATTGTCCCAACAACCGCTACAACAACGACGAGAAAATCTGCCAGGCGGTCGTCGGGATGCTGGGCAAGGCGGGCATCAAGGTGAACCTGGACGCCCAGTCCAAGACCCTCCATTTCCCCAAGATCACCAACAGGCAGTCGGATTTTTACATGCTGGGCTGGGGAGTGGCCACGGTGGACTCCCACTATGTCTTCACCTACCTGACCACCAAGGACGGTCCCTGGAACGGGTCGGGCTACAGCGACCCCCGGGTGGAGGAGCTGACCAACGCCATGAGCGTAGAGATGGATCAGGCCAAGCGCGACGCCATGATCGCCGAGGTCTGGAAGAAGCTTACGGATGATGTGATCTATATCCCCCTCCACCACCAGGTGATCGTCTGGGCGATGAACAAGAAGCTGGAAATGCCCATGCAGCCCGATGACCAGCCGCAGTTCTGCTGGGCAAAAATGAAATAGTTGATCTTCCATGATGCGGACGGGGCATCCGCAAAGGGGAAATGTTCAAATTACCCCCCTCCCCTTCATCCCCTCCCACCGGGGGAGGGGATGTTTTTATCAAGTAAAATTTTTTTCTGATTGGGCAGCTCGGTTTCATCCCGGGCCACCCATCCCAATTTTCGCACACGAGGTCATGCTCTCCTACGTCATAAAACGCCTGCTGCAGTCCGTAGCCGTGATGCTCTTCGTGGCCTTCATCTGCTTTGTCCTCTCCAACTATGTGGGGGACCCGGTGAACAACATGGTGGGCCAGGAGGCTACCATCGCGGACCGGGCCGCCCTGAGGCAGGAGCTGGGGCTCAACGACCCGATTGTGTTCCAGTTCGGACGTTTTGTCAGCCGGGCGGTCCGGGGCGATTTCGGAATCTCTTATCGAATGCAGAGACCGGTCAAAGTTTTGCTCAAGGAAAGACTTCCAGCAACCCTGGAGCTGGTCTTTGTCTCGGCCCTATTAGCCCTGTTCATAGGGATTCCCTGCGGCGTTTACACTGGCCTGCACCGCGATAACTGGTTGAGCCGGGTAATCCTCTCCACTTCCCTGGTGGGGGTGTCCCTGCCGACCTTCGTCACCGGCATCCTCCTGATCTACATCTTTGCGGTTACCTTCAACCTGCTCCCGTCTTATGGACGGGGAACGGTGGTGAAGGCAGGGTTCTGGACCACCGGCTTTCTCACGGCCAGCGGCTTGAAGGCCATCATCCTGCCTTCGATCACCCTTTGTCTTTATCAATTGGCCCTGATTCTTCGGATCGTCCGGTCCGAAATGCTGGAGGTGCTGCGGACCGACTACATCAAGTTTGCCCGGGCCCGGGGACTCACCAACCGGGCTATTCACTTCGGCCACGCCCTCAAAAACACCCTCATCCCGGTCATCACCGTGACCGGCCTACAGGTGGGGTCGTTGATCGCCTTTTCCATCATCACCGAGACGGTCTTCCAGTGGCCGGGAATGGGATTTTTATTCATCCAGGCCGTGCTCTTTGCCGACATCCCGATCATGGCCGCCTACATGACCCTGGTGGCCCTGTTTTTCGTCATCATCAACCTGATCGTCGATTTGCTTTATTTTGTCGTGGACCCGAGGCTGCGGATCGAAAGGCGTGTGGCCGGAGCGTGAAAGCGGCAATGATCAAGGCTCATTGGTCAATGGACAATGGGCAACGGGCAATGAGCAATGGGCAATGAGCAAAAGGGCTATATGCAATCCGTAATCCGCAATCTGAAATCTGAAATTTTCAGGGATTTATGGGCTGGCTGAAACGAGTGATCGATCACGACATCTCCTACAGCTTCACCCGTTCCTGGGTGATCATGCTGGCAGCCTTCGTCACCCTGTTCATCATCATCACTTCGGTGTTTGCCCCCTGGGTCACGATCCACGATCCTTTCAACCCCAGCAGCCTGAATCTGATGGATGCCTTTACCCCGCCGATCTGGGTCGAGGGCGGCAAATGGACCTATCCCCTCGGAACCGATGACCAGGGACGGGACATCCTCTCCACGATCATGTTTGGTAACCGGATCTCCCTTCTGGTGGGGTTTCTGTCGGTTCTGCTGGCCATGCTCATCGGGGTCACCCTGGGGACCGTAAGCGGATACATCGGAGGCTGGCTGGATTCGTTGATCATGCGCCTGGCGGACGCCCAGCTGACTGTCCCTCCGATCCTGATCGCGCTGCTGGTCAATGGAGTGGCCCGCGCCTCCCTGATGCAGGAGCTGCAGGAAAGCCTGGCCATCTATGTCCTAGTCTTCTCCATCGGAATCGCCGCCTGGCCGCAGTACGCCCGGGTGACCCGGAGCGGGGCCATGGTGGAAAGAAACAAGGAGTACATTGCGGCGGCAAAGGTCATCGGCGTCCATCCGGGGCTGATCATGGTGCGGCACATCGTCCCCAACGTGATGGGGCCCACCATGGTCCTGGCCACTATCGGCGTTCCGCTGGCCATCATCATCGAAGCGACCCTTTCCTTTCTGGGGGTGGGGGTTCCGCCGACCACTCCCTCCCTGGGCACGCTGATTCGGATCGGGAATGAATTTCTTTTTTCCGGAGAATGGTGGATCACGATTTTCCCCGCGCTTGCCCTCGTGGTGCTGGTGCTCTCGGTGAATTTAATCGGGGACTGGCTGCGCGACACCTTCAACCCCAAACTGCGGTAGGCCCATGACTGCCTTGCTCGAAGTGGATCGTTTGCGAATTGAATTCCCGACGCGACGCGGTATTCTGGTGGCCGTGGATGACGTCTCCTTCTCCATCGAGGAGGGAGAGGTCCTGGGGGTCGTAGGCGAATCGGGCGCGGGCAAGTCGGTCACCGGGGCGGCAGTCATCGGCCTGCTGGAGCCGCCGGGGCGGATCGGCCGGGGGGACATCCGGTTCGAAGGGCGGCAGCTCAACGGCCTGCCCCAGGAGGCGATGCGCCGGATCCGGGGCGCAAAGATCGGGGCGATTTTTCAAGACCCCCTGACCAGCCTGAACCCTATTTACTCCATCGGACGGCAGCTCACCGAGACCCTCACCACCCATACGGACCTTTCCTCCTCCCAGGCGCGGTCCCGGGCCATCGACTTATTGAATGAGGTGGGAATCCCGGCCGCGGAACGGCGGGTGGACTCGTACCCCCATGAGTTTTCCGGGGGAATGCGGCAGCGGGTAGTGATCGCCCTGGCCATCTGCGTCAACCCCCGCCTCATCATCGCCGACGAACCCACCACGGCTCTTGACGTGTCGATCCAGGCGCAGATCATCGGACTCCTCAAAAACCTCTGCCATGAGCACCGCACGGCGATCATGCTGATCACCCACGACATGGGGGTCATCGCCGAGATGTCCGACCGGGTGGCGGTCATGTACGCCGGCCGGATCGCGGAGATCGGCCCATTGCGGGAGGTGGTGAAAAGCCCCAAGCACCCCTACACCGTGGGCCTGATGGACTCCATTCCCAAGGTCGGACAGGAAAAAGACCAGCTCTCCCACATTCGCGGGGCCATGCCCCGGCTTCAGGAAATTCCGCCAGGCTGCCCTTTCCATCCCCGATGCCCGGAGGCCTTCGATCGCTGTCAGGTGGAGCGGCCCGAGATGATGGACGCTGGCCACCCCCGCCAGGCCGCTTCCTGCTGGAAATACGCGAGGACAGCTTCCCATGGCTAACGCGACCCCCAAACCCTCGGCCTCTCCCCCGCTCCTCAGGGTCCAGGAACTCTCGAAGTACTTCGTCCTCTCGGTTCCCTGGCTCAGCCGGGTCTTCGGCCGCCTGTCCCCGCCCATCCTGAGGGCCGTGGACGGGGTCAGCTTTGAAATCCAGCGGGGCCAGACCTTCGCCCTGGTGGGGGAGTCGGGCTGCGGGAAATCGACCGTGGCCCGGGTGATCGTGGGTCTTTATCACCCCACAGCCGGGGATATTTATTTCCAGGGAAAGAGTCTGGAGGATCCTTCGGTAAAGGCCTCGCCGGAGTCTCACACCCGGATGCAAATGATCTTTCAGGATCCCTATGCCAGTCTGGACCCCCGCTGGCGGGTCCGCGACATCATCGCCGAGCCGATCCGGGCCTTCCATCTGGCGAGGAATCGGGCCGAGATGGGGGAACGAGTCTCCGAGCTGCTCCTGCAGGTCGGCCTTTCTGCCAGCGACGGGGAAAAATACCCCCATGAGTTCAGCGGGGGGCAGCGGCAGCGGATTTCCATCGCCCGGGCCCTCTCCAGCAATCCCGATTTCCTGGTCTGCGACGAGCCCACTTCGGCCCTGGATGTGTCGGTCCAGGCGCAGATCCTCAACTTGATGAAGGAGCTCCAGCGCCGCCTGGGACTCACCTATTTATTCATCAGCCATAACCTGGCAGTGGTGAATCACATCTCGGATCACGTGGGGGTCATGTACCTGGGCCGGCTCTGCGAAGTGGCCCCCAAGCGGACCCTTTTCAACCAGCCGCAGCATCCCTACACGCGGCTGCTCCTCGACACCATTCCCGACCTCGACCTCTCCGGGCGCAGGCGCCAGCCGGTGACCGGGGAGGTGCCCAACCCCATCGAACCCCCCTCCGGATGCGCTTTCCATCCCCGATGTCCTTCCGTGGGGGATCGCTGCCGAGCGGAGAAACCCCTCCCCAAACCTTCGAAAGACAGCATCGTGGCCTGCCACGCCGTGGAAGAATGCCGTCTCTAGAGCGGAGCCCTCTATCTCCTGATGGCTAAACCCCCTGTTCAGTTTTTTGCATCGTCCATCGAGCCTTCGCCCGGGCCATGAGCGACGTGGGTAAAGATTTTTTTTCGGGAACTTTTTCCATCCTCCCCCTGTCCAACATGTTAAAAGCGCTGATTCAACCGATTCGGGAGGTGCGGAGATGAAAAATGTCATGGCGGCGGGAATATTTACGGTGCTGCTCCTCGGGGCTACTGCGGCCTTGGGAGCAAAGGTGGGAGATTGGGTACAGGTGAAGATCCTGACCGACAAAGGGCTCAGCCTCTCCCTCTACCCCACAGGAACAAACGATCCGAAAAAGAAGGTCTATGCCGAGGCGGTGAAGGGGGATGAGTACACGATCTCGATACGGAATCTTCTCCCCCGCCGGGTGGGTCTCGTGGTGGCGGTGGACGGGCGGAACATCATCAGCGGGAAAAAGTCATGGCTGCGAAATAACGAACGCATGTACATTCTGGGCCCCTACGAGACCGGCCAGTACCGGGGATGGCGGACGGGGAGCGACCGGGTGAACCGGTTCTACTTTACTGACGCGGGAGACTCCTATGCCGCCGCCTTCGGCGACGGGAGCGCCATGGGAGTCATCGCCGTGGCGGTCTATCCGGAAGTCGAGCGGGTCATCATCCCTCCGCCGGCAGCGGAGCACTCCCGGGAGAAGGCGGGGGCCGCAAGCCCGCAGGCGCCCCAGGCCAAGCGGGCGCCGGCGGACAGCTCCATGGAAAGCGCCGGAACCGGTTATGGCCGTGAAGAGTTCTCTCCCTCGCGGGTCGTGGCCTTCGAGCCGGAGGCCCGGGCCGTGGAAACCATCCTGATCAAGTATGAGTGGCGCTCGACCCTGTGCCGGATGGGAATCGTGTCCTGCGCCCCCCCCTGGACGCCGAAAAACCGCCTGTGGGACGAGGGAGGATACGCCCCGCCCCCGCCCCGCAGGGGCTGAGCAACAAAACCTTCATTGGACACAGATGAACACAGATTTTATATATGCAAAAGACCTAAGGACAAAAGACGTAATGGGACGCGGATGAACGCGGATCAACACGGATAGGGAAAAAGATTTTTATAGCTGCCTAAGCAAAAAAAACAGCCCCGCCTCCCGAGGAAGAAACGGGGCTGCTTCCTTCATCCGATTGATTTCACGAAATGGAAAAGATCAGGTTTTCAACGGACCCGGGAAGGTCCGGGAAAGGATTTTTTTGGCTTCGGCCAGCTTGCGCGAAAAGGGGTCCTTCTTGAAGGCGGCATACCACCGGTGCAAGAGCAGCCAGCCCCCGAACCTCGTCACCTGGTGGGACCAGATGCGGTACCATTTTTCCCATCCCCGTTTCAAGTTGGGGAGATAGAAGAAAAGGACCGGAAACCAGAGGATGTGGAAACCGATGTCAAACATGTGCTTGAAGCGGTAGAATCGTCCCATGATCCGGTGGGAGGAGGCCTGCATTTCTTCCGGGGTCATGGGCGCATCGGGGATGAAAAGGGGGAAATTCCCGTCGTAATATTCCCACCCGACCAGATCTTTGGGAAAGATCCGGTTCTGTTCCTTCAACCGGCGGGTCAACTCCGTGCCCGGCAGCGGGGCGGGCAAAAGAACCTGGACCGTGTCCAGCTGTGCGCTCTTAATGAACTTCTTGAACCTTCGTATCCGTTCCTTGGCCGGCATGGAGAAATCAATCCCTTCGGCCATGGGATAACCGAAAATGAACATTCCATGGACCATAAAACCCGCTTTGTAGAGCAGCCGGGACAGGGTAATCATGTCTTCGGGCTTGAGCCGTTTGTCCATGGCCTTTAACTCCTCCCCGATCGGGGATTCATAGCCTATGGCCAAATGATTGATCCCGGCTTCGAGCATGCTCTGGAGCAGTTCGGCATCCTTGGCTTTGTCCAGGCGGATCTGGACGGTTATATGAAAGCGGGTACGTGCTTCCCTCTGATAGTCCCGGAGTAGATTACAGAATCGGATGGTTTCCCGCCGGTTCTGCCCAAAAAGATCATCCACGATAAAAAATTCCCTGGCGCCGTGGGTTTCGTAGAGAGAGGCGAACTGCTCCATCAGCCGCTCCACCCGGGCATAGCGGGGTTTCCCTTTGACGGTGCAGAACTCACAGTCCATTCCGCATCCCCGCACCCGCCCGACGGGATAGATCCGGATCCGGGCATAACGGACCAAAGAAAAATCGGGAAGGGGGAAGGAGTCGAATTCGGACAAGGGCATTCTCTCCGGAGTCAAGACCACCCGGTCTTCGTCCAGGAAGGCGATGCCCGCGATGTTCTCTCTGGGGAGCCGGCCTTCGAAAGCCTGCAGGAGTTCCTTGAGGGTTTCTTCTCCCTCTCCTCGGACTACGACGTCAACGCCGTTTTGCAGACCCTCGGCGATGTTTTCTTCGACGAAATGCTGCCCGCCGGCGATGGTCGGGACGGACCGCTCCCGGTAAAACCGGGCGAGTTCGTACAGCCGGGGTATGGTGCTGGTCAACCCTCCGTAAAGGCCGACCAGATCAGCGGGCCTTAATTGCTGGAGGGATTCATGGTCCGGCAGGCCCGCAGCGGTCACCGGGCCGGATCTCTGGTAGTTGTTCTCGTCGATGACCTCGACGTCCCACCCCTCCATCTCCCGGGCGGCGGTGGCCACCGTCACCGGTCCCAGGGCCGTGGTCACCCGGGCGACCCGGGAATAGATGTTGAATGCGGGGTAGGCCGGGATGATGATCCTCAGCCTCCGCCTTTTCCCTGCTTCGCGGGTCAGGAACCCAATCTGTTTTTGCATGGAAAAATCCTCGTCTAGAAGATCGATGAGAATCTAAAAGCTTCTGCCCCGGAATCCGCGGCGGACTCGGGCTTCTTTGACCAGCAGCTCTTTTTCCATGAAGGGCCTTTTATTCAGCATGGAGATCGCTTTCTGGGCCTCCCGGCGGGTGGATAGCTCCACGAAGGCAAACCCCCGGGACTGGCCGCTCTGGGGGTCCTTCGGGATCTTGACGGAAACCACGTCTCCGGCCTGCGAGAAATGGGTTTTCAGATCGGCTTCGGTGGTCTGAAAGGCGATGTTCCCCACATAGATTTTGGTGTTCATTTTTTCTCCCCGTGGGCTGGAATCAGCAAGGCAAGGAAAATCCTGGGACGGAGAAGACCCCGGGGGAATGATCTCCTTCCCGGGGTCCCGGATTCGGCCTACTGAATCCTCAGCATTTCACCACGTCAACGGCCTGCAGGCCCTTCTTTCCCTGGGCGATTTCGAACTCGACCTCGTCCCCGTCGTGAAGAACCTTGAAACCTTCCTGTTTAATGGATGAGAAGTGCACGAATAAATCTTCGCCACCTTCCTGGGAGATAAATCCAAACCCCTTCTGCTCATTGAACCATTTCACTTTTCCTTTCGGCATTGCTTTTCACCTCCTTTCCTTCGGGCATTGGTAAGGCACAAGAGCCAGGGGTGGAGCAAAAATGAAAAAACCGCATAAGCTTTGAGAGCCTAGCGGCTTGTTTTTGTTCCAAACCAAAACTCTTTGCAACTTATGAAGTTATCGTAAACTTTTCCTCCCAGCCTGTCAAGGCAAATCTCTTCCTTGCCCACCTTCACTTTTGTGACTCCTTTTTCTTCTCAAAAGCAAGCTTGTGGCCCGGAAGCAAGGGCGCTGTGCGCAAAAAGCATCGGCGGGAAAAGAAATCCACTCGAAGGTGCACCCGTGTTTCCGCAGGATG
Organism: Deltaproteobacteria bacterium; assembly: GCA_026388915.1. Lineage (GTDB taxonomy): Bacteria > Desulfobacterota > SM23-61 > SM23-61 > SM23-61 > SM23-61. The sequence continues at coordinate 3,177 of JAPLIW010000428.1, read as the reverse complement.
GGGCGGGCCCCTCGGGCGTTACCGAATTCGGAATTCGGAATGTGGAATTCGGAATTCTTACTTCTTTTTTTCCATTCCGCATTCCGCAATCGGCATTCCGCATTTAAATTGCCCGCCCTGCCCAAGAAATGAAGTGTGCCTCACGGTTTTTGTGCACAACGCCCTTGCTTCCGGGCCGGGCAATGCCTAAAATTCAATCAACTTTACGCCTACTTGGGGAAAAGTGAAGGGGCGCAAGAAATTTCTTCCCGCTCGGGGAGTCAAGCCATGGCTCCGCTGTTGATTATTTGGGGCGATGGATCGGATTGCGGAGAACGGGGGGATCAGATCCTGGACTAACCCTCCGCAAACGCTCGCAACAACCTGGAGCGGGAAGGGTGGCGCAGCTTGCGGAGCGCCTTGGTTTCGATCTGACGGATCCGCTCCCGGGTGACGGAGAAGTTCTCTCCCACTTCTTCCAAAGTGTGTTCCCCTTCCTCGTCGATCCCGAAGCGCATCCGCAGAACTTTTTCTTCCCGGGGGGTCAGACTGGACAGAGCCTCGCGGGCCCGCTTGGACAAATCCATGTTGGTCATGGCTTCCATGGCCTGAACGGTCGTCTTGTCCTCGATGAAGTCCGCGAGAAAATCATCTTGTTCTTCTCCGATCGGAGTGTCCAGGGAAATGGGCTCCCGGACCACCTTCAGGATGTCGCGGACCTTATCCGGGGGAAGATCCATGCGCCGGGCGATCTCTTCCGGGGTGGGTTCCCGCCCGATCTTCTGCAGGAGATGGCGGGAGGCCTTCAGCAGCTTGTTGATCGTCTCATTCATGTGCACCGGGAGGCGGATGGTCCGGGATTGATCGGCGATGGCCCGGGTGATGGCCTGGCGGATCCACCAGGTGGCATAGGTGCTGAATTTATGGCCGCGCCGGTAGTCGAACTTCTCCACCGCCTTGATGAGTCCGATATTTCCTTCCTGAACGAGGTCCAGCAAGTGGAGCCCGCGGTTGAGGTATTTTTTAGCGATGGAAACGACGAGACGCAAATTCGCCTTGATCATCTCGTTCCGCGCCATTTCAGTCTCGATCTCGGCCCGGTAGATCGTCCGGAGCAGGCCTTTGAGCTCCGGAAGGGTCAGGCGGGCCTCTTTTTCTATCTTAGCGAATTTCCCCTGGGTTTCCTTGAATGCCCGGTGACATTCCTCAAGGGTCTCCCCCTTGACCTCCCGTTCGGCGAGCCTCTTCCGGAATTCCCGCGGATTTCTCTTCCTCAGTCGAACCAGGCCTGGCAGCTGATCGACGGGAACCCGGGCGCGGTCCTGGATCTCCAGGATTTCATCCTCCACTTTTCCCGCCCGCTCTCCCAGGTCCTTCAATTTTTTGATCATCGTGTCCAAAGCCCCGGTCTTCCGGTTGAGCTTCCTCAGCAAAGGGGCGATGCCTTCCTTCCCTTCCTGGAGCTGCATTCCCAGCTTCCGGCGTTTCTCTTCATTCCTCCTCTTTTTGGCGAGGCGTTCCCTGACTTTAAGAAATTGCCTGGAAAGCTTTTTAATCTCCAGGATCAGGGTTAAAAGGGCCTTGACATCCAGTTCTTCCTCGAACAGGGATTCATTATCCGATTCCTGGACCGGCTTTTCCGGGAACTTTTCCAGGGATTTCAGCCTCGCTTCCAGATGCTCAATTTCTTCAAGGTAAAGGGGGGCGGATAAGACCGAATCGATCAATTCTCTTTCCCCCTCCTCGATTTTTTTGGCGATATCCACTTCTTTTTCCCGGGACAGAAGGGGAACAGCGCCAATTTCTCGAAGATACAAGGCTACAGGATCCTGAGGCTTTTCTTCCTCGAGTTCCACCTCGGGTTCTTCCTCCGGGGGGGAAACCGATTCATCCTTCTCAGGTTCAACCGGTTCTCCCGCCTTGGGATGCGCGTCGACCAGTTTAATGTCCAACGCTTCGATTTTCATAATGATTTCCTCAATCTGATCCGCCGATACAACCTCTGGGGGAAGGAACTCATTGAGCTCCCCATAGGTTAAAAAGCCCTTTTCCTTACCTATTTTTATCAGTTGCTTAATCTTTTCCATTTTTTGACCTTTTAAAAAAGGGAAAAAACTTGAGTAATTTCCAGCCTAAAGCAAGCCCAAACAAAATTTTATCGGCATTTTTTTGTCTGGCTTTAATTGATGAACTCGTAAAAAGTCGCAATTCCATAGAATTCGTCATTCCGGCGAAAGCCGGAATCCAGTTATTTCAAGATGTTCTGGACCCCGGCTTTCGCCGGGGTGACGCTCCAAGAGACTTTTTACGAGATCATCTTAATTGATTCGCCCGATTTACATTTACTCTTGCTCCTCATGCCCCGATCAAATACGAATTTACCAATAATATAAGCACATTAATAAAATTTTCCAGCTAATTTATCTGATGAATTCCTAAATAGTCTTTATTCCCGGGCAGGAGGGAATCCAAGATATTCGCAAGACCTTGAAATAACTTAATTTCCCGTTTCCCGGGAATGAACAAAAGGGATCGGAAAAGACTTTTTGCGACTCCCTAATTTATCATTTAATCTTTAGATGCGTTTTTTTTAAGGGGGATGGAGATTTCTGGAAAAATATACCCGGAGAAAGTTCATCCCTCAAGAGGACAATGATAGAAAGCCGGGATAGCAGGCCCTGCTGAATTATCTTTTTGCCGGAGAGCTATCTTTTTCTTCCGGAAAAAACCAGCTGAATCCTCTTGACGGAATCCTCAGGGTCCAATAGAATTTCCTATAAGGTTGAAATTTTCATCCCCTCCTCGCTTTCAGGGCGACAACCTTATGCTTTGGATATCGGGGGAAAAATAATCTTCAGCTTGTCCCATTAGAAAATCGTTTTTTCCTCCCCATTCGGGGGAAAGATCAGGGAACACCTGAATTTTCATATCTGGAAGGAGAAAAAGCATGGCCGAGGAAAAAGCAGGGGGCGATGCGTGGGATTCCACGCAGTGGCATGTGGTGCAGAAAGGGGAGTCCCTGTGGAAGATTTCCGAGCAATATTACGGGGACGGGAGCCTTTACAAAAAGATTTTTGAGGCCAACCAGGATATTCTTTCCGACCCCAACCTGATCAAGGTGGGTCAGAAACTTAGAATCCCATAACCAAAAGGAGGAACGATGATGAAGAAAGGTTTTGCGCTGATTGCGGTCGTGCT
>JAPLIW010000562.1 GCA_026388915.1 Deltaproteobacteria bacterium | reverse complement strand
TCGGCCGTAATGACCCTGCCTTTTCCCTGTGGGGTTACGTCTGTTTTATATGCGGGGTACTTTCCAAGCAGGTTTTCCCGATCATCTCGTTTACCCCACCGCAAAATCGGGGTCTTGAGCCAATTCGATTCAGCCCTCCTAGGTTTGGTCACCAATGCAACCACGGTCTGGATAAGGGAAATGACCTCTTCGACACTCTTGCAGTGTCCTTCTATGAGTTCTATCCCAAGGGATTCCATAATAGCCCTTCGGTTTTAAGATCGGGGCACCTGGGGTCGATAAAAACAACCCTCGGTTTATCCGTGGACCTCCTCCATAACAACAGAGTTTTCGAGAACGCCAATTCCCTCGATTTCCACCTCTACCCGGTCTCCGGGTTTCAGAAAGATTTGGGGTGTACGGGTAAAGCCGATTCCTGATGGAGTCCCTGTCATAATAAGGGTTCCCGGAAGTAGGGTCATCTGACGGGATAGGTAGCTCACGAGGGAGAATACCGAAAAGATGAGATCACCCGTGCGTCCGTCCTGCATCGTTTTCCCATTCAATCTCAGTTGAATTCTTAGGTTCTCCGGGTTAAGCTCCGTCTCAATCACAGGTCCCATTGGGGTGAAGGTGTCGAAGGATTTTCCGCGAGCCCACTGCCTATCGAACTTGATCTGGCAATCCCGTGCACTCACATCGTGTCCACAAGTATAACCGAAAATCACGTCCTTCGTTTTTTCCAACGGCACATGCTTGCATCTCTTCCCAATGACCACGGTCAACTCCGCTTCGTAATCGACTTGGGATGGCGCCTCTGCTGGCAGTACGATGGGGTTCAGGTGCCCTGTGAGTGAGGACGTTGACTTCAAAAAAATGACCGGGGCGGTCGGAGGTTCCAGCTTGCTCTCTATCGCATGCCCCACATAATTTTGACCGAGGGCAACAATATTGGGAACTTCGACAGGAGGCAGGAAAACTTTTACCTCCCGCAAGGGGAAGGCGACACCTGTCTCTTTTGCTGATTTACTTAGGGGCGTATCGTCAAGAAGTTGAATCTCTTGCCCCGTCAAGATCCCATACATTCCTTGCGGCCCTGTCTGATCTGATATCACTCGTAGATATTTCATCCGATCCTCCTTAATAAAGTCCCCCTTGAGCCTTCAATGATAAGAACTCGCTTCTGGGTAGTGTGAGCATACTGAGAAGGCCCCGCCACAGGGTAAAATAACCCTTGGAGGCTCCATATTGGCACCTTCCAGCGATATCCTTTCATGGAGCACTCCGAAAGTTTAGAGGTTAGGTGGTTGGATTTACTGGGCTACATACGGAAACAACTACGAAAGAAATACCCTTAACCTTATGGGTAGTCAAGAATAAAATTGCCTCTGGGAATAGCCTCGATTCTCAAGCCCAATTTGAGGATTTGCGTTTGGAATGTGGCATTCTTAGGGAAAACCCCAAAAGCAAGAGTTCAGGAAGCCATCGCCATGGAAAGGCCCTTTAACCGCCTGGCAGGAATAAAAAAGGTCCATCCTATGCGGAATGGCTGGAACCCGCGGGGCTTTCGGAAACCATGGCGGTTAGCCCAAAATCAACCCGGCTCATTCGCTTTCGTCAAGCGGGGGGAAGGGAATTTCCCTTTTATCCGGGTCTGGAATTTATCCAGGTATATATAGATGACGGGAGTAATATAGAGGGTGATGAATTGCGAGAAAAGCAGCCCCCCGACTACTGCCAAGCCCAATGGACGGCGGGCTTCGGCTCCCGCTCCAAAACCGATGGCAATCGGTAACGTCCCCAGAAGGGCGCACATGGTGGTCATCATAATGGGGCGGAAGCGGATCAGGCAGCCCTGATAGATTGCTTCAGCGGGGCTTTTTCCTTCCTTTCGCTCAGCCTCCAGGGCGAAGTCGATCATCATGATGGCGTTCTTTTTTACCAGCCCGATCAGCATGATGATCCCCACAAAACCATAAATGTCCAGCTCGGCGTTGAAGAGAAGCAGCGTCAGCAGCGCTCCCACCCCCGCGGAAGGAAGGCCGGAGAGAATGGTCAACGGGTGGATGAAGCTCTCATAGAGAATTCCCAGCACGATGTAAATGACCAGGATCGCCATGAGCAAAAGAATCCACAAGCCCTTGATGGAAGATTGGAAAGCCTGGGCAGTGCCCTGAAAGCTAGTGTAGTGTCTCATAAACGAGTGGAGTTATTTCTTTTTTTCCTACGAGAACGTGGTGATGTGCAGCCCGG
>JAPLIW010000511.1 GCA_026388915.1 Deltaproteobacteria bacterium | reverse complement strand
TCCACGGGCGCATCCGAACCGAATTGAAGCCGGATTCCCGCCTTGAGAAGCGATCTCCAGGCGTACCCGTTCCGGCAGCGATCTGACCCCCACTTCTTTTCCGCCGTGGCCCAGTCCGTGGAGAGGTGCACCGGCTGCACCGAAGCCACCACCCCCAGTTCCCGGAACAGGGTGAGATCGGCGGGCCGAAAAAGCTGGACGTGCTCGATTCGATCCCTCCGGGCCCCGGGGAATTCTTTTCTGGCCGAGGCGATGGCCTTCAGCGAGTTTGTTACGGCCTTGTCCCCGATGGCATGAACGGCCACACTGTATTCATTCCGGTAAGCCTCCATGACCCTTTTGCGCAGCGCCTGGGGAGTCAGCACGGCAAGCCCCCGGTCCGCGGGATGATCGGCATAGGGAGCATGTAGGAGAGCCGTACCGGAACCCAGGGATCCGTCGGCGTAAAGCTTGACCTGACCGAACCAGAGCCGCTGCCCGCCCCTCCAGGGCCTGAGGGAACGGGACCGTCCCTCTTCCAAGCCGTCGTAGGGAATCGTTTGGTGGACCCGGATTTTCAGCTTTCCCTCTTCTTCCAGCGCGGAGAGGGCCTCCCACTCCCGCAGGGTTTCGCAGGAGTGGACCCCCGTGACGCCGAAGCGCAGGGCCTCCTCCTGCGCCGCCAGAGCGGCTTTCTTGCGCGTTTCCAGGGTGGGGGGCGGAATGAATTTTTCCATGTGCCGGCGCAGTTCTCTCAGAAGGCCCGTGGGTTCACCGTTCACGGGGTCTCTTTCAATCCGGGTTCCCGGAGGATCAGCTGTGTCACGGGTAATCCCGGCCGCAGCCAGGGCCGCCGTATTCACCCAGACGCTGTGACCGCAGGCCCGGATCATCATGGCCGGGTTGTGGGGCGTCAGGTCGTCCAAGTCGAAGCGGGTGGGCTCCCTTTTCTCCTCCCAGAAGTGCTCGTTCCATCCCCGGCCGATAATCCACTCCCCCGGCGAACAGCTCGCGACCGCCTCTCGGATCCGCCCCCGGCACTCGGCCAGAGAAGGTAGATTCATGAGGCCCACCCTCTGGAGGGTCAGGCCGAAGTTGACAAAATGGGTATGGGCATCCACGAACCCTGGGGTCCCCAGCCTCCCCTTCAGCTCAACGATTTGTGTATTCCGGCGGCAGGCTTTCTTCACCTCCCGGTCGGTTCCTACGACGGCGATCTGGTTGTCCCTGATGCCCAGAGCCTCGACCCATGGCTGTTTTGCATTTCCGGTAAAGATGCGGGCCGAGAGAATGACCAGATCCATGGTACATTCCTTCCTACGGAGGTTTTTTATTGCTCAGGAAATAATAAGAATCCGCGTCCCATTAAATCTTTTATCTTCGCGTCTTTTTCTAATATGAAATCTGTGTTCATCTGTGTTTATCTGTGTCCCATTAGGTTTTTTTATCTTCTCTGCCGGGTGGTATGGGGGTCGAGAATATCCCTCAAACCGTCTCCCAGGAGGTTCAACCCCAGCACGGTAACAAAGATCGCCATTCCCGGAAAGATGGAGATCCAGGGGGCGGTGAAAAGCTGTTCCCGGGCCTGGGAGAGCATTCCCCCCCAGCTCGGGGTTGGAGGCTGGACGCCCAGGCCGAGAAAGGAGAGGGCCGCCTCGATGAGAATCGCCCCCGCCACTCCCAACGTAGCCACCACCAGTATGGGGCCCACAATGTTGGGCAGGATCTGGGTGAACATGATCCGGACCTGACCGTACCCCAGGGCCCGGGCGGCCATCACATAATCCAGGGAGCGGGCGGAAAGAACCTGCGAACGGGTGATGCGGCAGCTGTAGGCCCAGTTGGTCAAACCCAGGGCCAGGAAGATGTTGATCAACCCCGGGCCGAGAACCGCCATGATGGCCAGGGCAAAAATCAGGGAGGGAATGGAAAGGAAAATGTTGGTCAGGGCCATGACGAAATCATCCCACCGTTTTCCGATGAATCCCGCGGTGAGCCCCAGCAGGATCCCGATGAGGCTGTTCAACCCCTGGCACACCAGACCCACGCTCAGGGATACCCGGGAGCCGTAGATCACCCTGGAAAGAATGTCCCTCCCCTGGTTGTCGGTCCCGAAGAGATAGGTTCGGTTGGGGGGCTCCTCGGAGTGCGTTAAATCCGCATGATCGATGGGGTGAAAGGGCGCCAGCCACGGCGCGAAGACGGCCATGACCACCACCAGCAAGGCAATGATTCCCCCCACCATCAGGTTTTTCTGCCGCCGGATTTTCTTGAAGGCTTCTTTCACCGGTACTCCACCCTGGGATCGATGACCGCGTAGAGGAGGTCCACCGCCAGGTTCACCAGCAGAAAGACCAGGATAAGCAGCAGGACGCAGCCCTGGGTGATCGGAATATCCCTCATGAAGATGGAATCCACCATCAGCGAGCCGATGCCCGGCCAGGAAAAGAGCTTTTCCACAACGACCGTGTGGCCCATGAGCGAGCCGAACTGCAAGCCGGCCGTGGTCAGCACCAGGATCAGGGCATTTCGGAAAACATGTTTGCGGTTGATCAGGAGTTCGGAGAGCCCTTTGGCCCGGGCCGTGCGGATGTAGTCGGTGGAGAGAATTTCAACGACCGCCGCCCGGGTGGTCCGGGCCAGCAGGGCCATGTAACCCACGCCGAGGGTGAAAGCGGGAAGCACGATGTGCTTTACGGCTCCGTCGCCGTAGCCCGAGGTGGGGAAAAAGGGCAGTTTGACTGCGAGAAAGAACATGAGCAGGAGGCCCAGCCAGAACTGGGGAATGGAAACCCCGGAGACCGCCCCGACCATGGAAAATGTATCCAGCCAGGACCCCTGGCGCAGGGCCGAGAAGAAACCCAGGGGGATACCGATCCCCACGGCGATCAGCATCGCCACCAGGGCCAGCTTGAGCGTCGGCCACAAACGGGAGGCGATGAGGGCGCTGACTTTTTCCCGGCGGAGGTAGGAAAGGCCCAGATCACCCTGGGCCAGATTTTTAAGATAGGTGAAATACCGCATGTGCAGGGGCTGGTCCAGCCCCCATAGTTTTTTCATCTCCTCGAGGTAGCGGGGATCGACTCCCTTGTCCTGGGCTCCCCCGGCCACCAAAGCGGCATCCCCGGGGAGAATATTCAAAAGGAGAAAAAGGATCAGGGTGATCGCCAGGATGGTGGGGATAAACTGGAGAATGCGGCGGAGGGCAAATCTCAGCATCTTCTCAACCGGAGCCCCCCTTCACCCCGCCTTCGGGCGGAGGGGAGAGGAAATTATATATGTCTCTGCGCCCTGCGGAGGTGAAGAAAAAAATATTAACCGCAGAGCACGCGGAGACCGCAGAGCTTTTTCTTTGTAAAGACAAAAAATACAAATCATTTTATGGATATGGACTCCTTTTCGCCTTCCGATCCTCCGGGGATCGAGACCAGAGGATGAACGAAGAGAAAGCAGAGAGCGCAGAGATCGTTCCTCGAAAGACCCTGGCCGTTTTGACCTTCCGGGCAGGGTGAGAAGGAGGGCCGCTTTTCCCTCTTCATCCTGGCCCTGAGTTTTTACCCATTTTACCTCTGCGTGCTCCGCGACCTCTGCGGTTAAGGTTTTTACTTTTCCCTGGCCCGGGGAGAGGACTCCTCGATCCACACATCGGCCATGTTCTGGTACATCATCTCGATGGCCACGGGCTTGATCCCATGGACCCAGGGTTGATGGGCGACGACCGCCTTGTTGTAATTGAAGAACCAAATCGGAGCATCCTCCCGGAAGATGGCGTCGGCTTTGCGCAGTAGCTCCACCCGTTTGGCCATATCCCGAATCTGGGAGGCGGTGTCCAGCAGCTTGTCGAACTCGGGGTTGTTGTAGTCCAAATAATTTCCGGCCGTAGAGGGGTTCTTGGAATACCACCGGCGAAGGGCCTCAAGGGGGTCGCCGCCCGCCCCGCTGCTTATAGACCAGATGAAAGCCTGGTAGTTCAAGTTCCGGACCCGGTCGGCAAGGGCCGCACCCTCGAGCTGCTGGGGTTTCACTGTCACGTTGATCTGCTTCAGGAAGGGCATGATCGCTTCCACGACCACCACCCCGAAGGCTTCGCTGTTCGAACCGATGCACTCGAAGGTGAACCCTTTTTCATATCCCGCCTCTTTCATGAGGGCCTTCGCTTTCGGCAGATTGAATTCATACCCTTTCGCCTGGGGGTCGAAGGCCGGCGAGGTGGACGGCAGGTAGCCTACGCAAGGGAAAGCTTTCTCCTTGAGAAGTTTCTGGATGATCAGGCGCGAGTCGATGGCGTAGTTCAAAGCCTGGCGTACTTGTTTCTTGGTAAAAGGCTCATATTTGGGGTTGAATCCGATGAGCCGGGTGAAAAGCTCGGCCACCTCCACCATGTTCTTGGAGAACTGGGGATCGGCTTTGTACACCGGGTACTGGGTGGAGCCCACCACGGTGGCATCCAGCTCCTTGGCCCGGAAGGCCACGTCCCGGGAGGCTCCCTCGGGCATGATTTTGTAGATCAGCTTGCCGAGATAGGGTTTTCCTTTCTCGTAGTAATCCGGGTTTTTGGCCATGACGATTTCGCTTCCCCTGACCCATTTGACGAATTTGAAGGGCCCGCACCCCACGGGGTCGGAACCGAAGCCGTCGCCCTTCTTCTCCACTTCTTCGCGGGGCAATATGGCCGTTCCCACCTCATAGAGGTTGTAGGAGGGATCGACGGGGTTCTCCATGGTGATCTCCAGGGTGGCATCGTCGATTTTCCGCAGGCCGGAGATCTTATTGGCCTTTCCATCTTCATAACCCTTGGCGCCTTTGATCACCCGGACGAAGCGGGCGGAGGCGGAGGTGGTCTTGGGGGACATGACCCGTTCGTAACTCCAAATGATATCCTCCGCGGTCAGCCTGCGGCCGTTGTGAAATTTTACATTCTTCTTCAAATGAATCCGATAAACCAGCCCGTCAGCGGAGGCCTCGACCTTTTCCCCCAGTTCCAGCTTGGGGTGGTTGTTATCAGGATCCCAGGCGTAGAGGCTGCGATGAAGGTTCATAATAACCAGCATGTCATTGGTGGCCGTAGCGCGGTGGGGGTCGAGAGTCAGAAGATCGCCCCCGTAGGGAGCGCAGAAATTGAAGGTCCCTCCCGACCTTGCGGCCCCGACTTCCCCGGCCATAAACCCGCAAAGGAGAATCCCGGCCAGCAATATGGCGATCTTTCTCATAATGCTCCCCTTTCATTCCAGGATTGATTTCCGGCGCGCGAAGACAATGATAGAAAAAATTACTACTATAGCGTTACCTATCGTGTCAATGGTCATGTTGGCCTTGCTTTACCTTGCCCATCCCGTTTTTTTGACTCGTTGGGATTCAGGCTGGGGGGATTTGGATCATCAGGCTCGGCGGGAATATACTTTTCCAATAACCTTCCCGCCTGTACTCCGCAAAGAGAGGCCGGCGATAAAACAGGTTCAAAGGGAAAGTCGAGCAAAACCGTCTCCCCTTGCTAATCCCCCATGGACAGGCCCTATCCAATGGAAGAACCACCGCCTTAGGATGATGATCCAAATCCCCCCAGCCTGAATCCCATGGGCATGCCTTTTCTGTACCCGGAGTCTTTTCTCCGAAGGGGTTCCTTTCTCAAAACCCGGGGTTGGGCAAGCCTCTCGTGAGGTCTCATTTCTTCTCATCCCAAAGCTTAAACAGCTGGTCGTACTGCCCCGGGAAGACGACTTCGTAGTCCAGGTGAATCCGCACCGGGTAGCGAAGGCCGGCTTCGTG
>JAPLIW010000158.1 GCA_026388915.1 Deltaproteobacteria bacterium | reverse complement strand
GGGCATTCCGCATAATCCGGGCATCCCGGGCTTTCCGCAACATCATCCGCTCATTGACGGGGTAAACGATGGTCATCTACCCCCCCCAGTTTCCAGCATCCGATCAGCCGCCACACAGACTTCCTCGACGGAAATTTGCCTCATGCAGAAATTGTCCTGGCAATCCCGGACGAGACATGGGTTACAGGGAACGGCTTTTTTAATAATCATCGCCGGGGGATGATGCAGAGGACCCGTGACCTCGACTTCGGTGGGGCAGAAGAGGCCTACCAGAGGAACGCCCAATGCCACGGCCATGTGCATCGGTCCTGTGTCCGCAGTGATGAATAGGGAACAACGCTGGATGAGGGCCGCAGATTGAGAAAGGCTCTTTCTGGATTTTTGGAAGACCCCGTCTCTGCCAAAAAGGCTGAGAAATTTGTTGACCAGGTTTATTTCCCCCGCGGAGGCGTTTAAATAGATTTTTACCCGGTGCTTGGCTTTCAGATACCGCGCCACCTCGGCAAACGATTCCACCGTCCAGCGTTTAAAAGAATCGGTCGCCCCAAGCTGCATCCCCACGATTCGGTCTCGAGGGGAGATCCCCTCCTTGGCGAGCTGCTGGGAAGCCCAATTCACATCCCTGGGGGGGATCGAGTACTCATAGCGATAATCCGTTGAATGTTTCCCCCCCATTTTCTCGACGAGCGCCATTCGCTTCTGAACGCTGTGCTCGGGAAGAGAATCTATGGAAAAGACCCTCCGCTCTTCCTGGCGATAATTCTGGCGGTTATGACAAACCCCGTACCGGATCAGCCTTAATATATTCCAAATATCCTCATTGGCATGGAAGACCAGCACCGTGTCATAGTAGAAAGGCAGGGCTTTAAAGAAAAGAAGGGCCCGGAACAGAGGGTTGTTCCGGTATTCAAGGATGCGGTCCACGTGAGGATTGCCCGCCACCAAATCTTTTCTTTGGGAATTTACCAGCAGATGGATCTGACTCTCGGGAAAGCTCTCCCGCAAAGCGCGCAGGGCTGGGGTTCCCATCAGGGTGTCTCCGATCCCGGTTGTTGATACCACCAAGAAACGTCTCCGGGGATTACTTTCTGAACTCTTCATATATGTGAACCATCCGGTTGAGAACGGAATCCAAGTCCAGAGAAAGGGCCGTCTTCCGGGCGCTCTCCCCGATAGCGGCCTTCTCAGGAGAAAAGAAGAAGTCCAGGACCTTCTGCCCGATCTCGATTGAGTTCATGGGGTCCCGCACGACAAATCCATTTTCCCCGTCTTGGATGAGTTCCGCCACCCCGTTCATCGGCGTGGTCAGAACGGGAACGCCGGTGGCCATGGCTTCCAGGCAGGCGTTGCTGAAAGGATCATAGATCGTGGGGAGGGCGAAAAGGTCACAGGTCGCGTAGAGCTCCCTGGCCCTCTGCGTGGGCCCCAGGAAGAGGACATTCCTTTCGCAACCCAGCCTTCGGGCCCTCTGCCGGTATTCCTCGATCCGGTCTCTGCCGGCCACAATCAGGATGACCTGGGGAACCTCTTTCTTAACGAAGGGAAGCGAATCGAGAAGCCCCCGGAGCCCTTTCCGGCGGAATCCAGAGCCCAGGAAAAGAATCACCAGGCCTTCCCCCGGGATATGCAGTTCTTTCCGCAGGGACCGCCGGTACATGGTTATGTTGCTGGGATGGAAATTTTCCAGGTCCACCCCGTTGTACATCACTTCGATCTTCTCTGCCGGGACTCCGTAATGACGGAGGATCTCCTCTCTTCCCCTCCGGGAATTGGCGATGATTTTCCTCAGCCGCGGGGACTGGAAGAGCCGCTTCTCCAGGTAGAGCAGGGTCTGATGGAGGGGGTTCAAAACGTAGGTTTTTCTCTTCCACCAGGAGTCCAGCTTTCTCCGCTGAATCAGCCATTCCCGGTGGCACCCGTCCCCGGCCCGGTAAATATCCTGGTAAAGGGTTCTTTCAAAACTATGGATCACGTCGAACTCCTGCTCCTGAAGGAGCCGGCGGGCGGAGAGGGCAAAGGTCAGGGCTTCCAGGAAGGAAGGACTGGAAATCACTGGAACCCGATGGAAGACCGGAGTCCCCCTCCCTTCCCGGGCCTCATCCGGTTGATGGGCCTCCCACCGGTGGGCAAAAACATGCACTTCGTGGCCCTGAGCGCAGAGCCTTTCCATAAGCTGGCTCAGGTAGCGCTCCGCCCCCCCATAGGGGGTATAGGCTTTTCGGACGAAGGCAATCTTCATAAGATTCCGTCCATCAGGAAAGCCCTCTATCGCGGGGTTTTTCAGCTTCAGCCAACAACCTGAAAGCTTCTTTTATGACCTCCTCTTCCGAGATCTCTTCCAGACAGCGGCTCCGCTTGCTTCCCTGGCATCCGTCTTTCCCACAGGGCCGGCATTCCCAGTCCTTCTTGATGACCACGTGACCATTCCCCCAGGGGCCCCAGTTGAATTCCCCCGAAGGCCCGAAGAGGGCGATCACCGGCGTGCCCACTGCCGCGGCAATATGCATGGGGGCGGTGTCCACCCCCAGGAAGAGCCGGGACCGCTGACTCAGGGCGGCGAGCTGCTTCAGGGTAACCTTCCCCGCCAAATTAACGGGTTGAGTCCGGCAGAAGTTCAGGATGCCGTCGATTTTTTTCATTTCCTTCTCATCCTTCCCGCTGGTCAATACAACCCGTGCTTTCCCGCTCTCTTGCAGAGCGTCGATGACCGCAGCCATGCCTTCGTCCCGCCAGCACTTGAACAGCCAGCGGGAGGTAGGATGAATATGCACCACCGAGTCGGCGGGACCGACTCCCCCCTTTTCCAGAAGGCCATCGATGATTTCGCGGTCTTCCGGAGGATAGAAAATATCCACTCTTTTCTCCCGCGGATTCAGGCCCAGGCTGCGGGGAATATCCAGCATCTGCTCCACCGTATGGGCTTTCCGGTCAGGGAGGCGAACCCAATGATCGTAGATCTTGCCTTTCCACCATAGACCGCGGGGATCGTGCAGGCCCACCTTCCACCTGGCCCCGCTGGCCAGACACAGGAAGGCTCCCCGGTCTCCTTCGGTCATATTGATCGCCAGGTCGAACTTCCGCTTGCGCACTTCCCACACGAATTTTGCCTCCCGGGCGATCCTCTGCCTCAAGGGCAAAGACTTCCAATGCGGGTCAAACACCAGGATTTCATCGAGCAGGCGATTCCCCGTGAGCATTTCTTCCGTGCCGGCGTTCACCACCACGGCCAGGTATGCCTTCGGAAAGGCCTCCCGGAAGGCCCGAATGGTGGGAACCAGGAG
>JAPLIW010000543.1 GCA_026388915.1 Deltaproteobacteria bacterium | reverse complement strand
CATCGCCCGTGTAGAGCCACCCGTCCCGGATCGCATGGGCGCTTTCCCCGGGCTTGTTCCAGTATCCGGGGACCACCATGGGACCCCGGACCACGATCTCCCCGATTTCGCCGGGAGGCAGCTCTTCTTGGCCCGTCTCCAGGTCCATAATTTTTGAAAGGGAGTTGCAGACGGGAATGCCCACCGAGAGGGCGCCGGTCTCGGGATCGACGGGGGCACGCGCTCCCCAGGGGGTGAAGTGAGAAGGGGAGGTGGTTTCCGTCAGGCCGTAAGCGTTGTGAATGTAGGTGCCGCAGGACTTCTCGAAGGTTTCCACCACGGCCGGGGGGACCGGGGCTCCCCCCGTATACGCCTTGTTCATGGAGGAGAAAGCCTCTTTCCTGAAATTCGGGTGATTCATGAGCGAGATATAGACCGTGATCGCCCCCAGGGTCATGGTGGCCTTCCACCGCTCGATGAGCCTGAGGGCCTCCTCCGGGTCAAAGCGGAAGGACAGGATGAGCGGGATGCCCGCGTAAGCGGCCGCCGCCAGATGAGCGACCTGGCCGGTGACATGAAACAGGGGGGCTACGCCGAAGATCACGTCCCCTGGGCCCAGCCGGAGGAAGGTGGCGTAGAATTTGGCGTTGAAGGCGATGTTCTGGTGGGTATTCATGGCCCCTTTGGGAGGGCCGGTGGTCCCCGAGGTATAGGTAAAATAAGCCGCCTGCCGGTTGGACAATGCCGCCCGGGCGGGGACCTTCCCTTCGTATTTCTTCAAGAGCTCCATGAAGTCCAGGGATTCCGGAAAGCGGGTGGTTTTTTCCTCCTGGAGCATCCGGGGAACGGGCTCGTCGGGGGAGAGAAATTCCAGGCCCGAAGTGGTGATCACGATTTCCATTTTTCTTTCCCGGACGATGTTCCGGGCCGACGTTTCATAGGCGGACGAGAGGGCGATCAATCCCCTGGCTCCGGAATCCTGAAAGTAGTAATCGAGCTCCTTCTCCTTGTACATGGGATTCAGGGGGACGACGATTGCCCCGGCTTTCCAGACCGCATACTGGGCGATGACAAACTGGGGGAGGTTCTGCAACAGGAAGATGACCCGGTCTGCCGGTTTCAGGCCCAGCTCCTGCAGGGCCCGGGCCAGGCCATCCGACCACCGGTCGATCTCGGCATAAGAGATGGAGCGATGGAAATAGTAAATGGCCGTCCCGGCCCCGCTCTTGACGGAGCGCTTCAGAATCTGGACCAGGTCTTCTTCGGGAACCTCCAGCTCGGGAGGGATCCAGGGGGAATACTGTTTTAACCAGGGCTTTTTTTCGTAGAGGCTGGTCATGGCTGAACCTTTGGATCGTTGATCGAATTCCTTATGAAGAAAGGGGCTCGCCGGTCAAGCAGGCCATCAAACATCGTTTGAGGCGGCTGGATTTGGTCCCCCTGAAGGAGGCGGCCATTCTGACCGGGGGCCGGCAGGGATAGGTATTACCCGAGCTGGAAGTAGACCCGTTTGACTTCTTCGTTGTTCATCAAATCCCGGCTCTTCCCCTCCAGGCCTACCTTCCCGTGTTCGAGGATATACACCCTTTCGACCAGGCTCAGAGTGAGGCTGGCATCCTGTTCCACGATGAGGACCGTCAGGCCCGATTTCCATATATTTTTGATTCCGTCGACCAGGAGGTTCTTCGTCATGGGGGAAAGGCCCATGGAGGGCTCGTCCAGCATGAGCAGTTTAGGGCCGCTCATGAGGGACCGGCCGATGGCCAGCATCTGCTGCTCCCCGCCGCTGAGCGTGCCCGAAAGCTGGTTCCTCCTCTCCTCCAGGACGGGGAAGAGGCGGTAAACATACGCCAGGTCCTCCTGGATCTTTCCCCTGTCTTTTCTCAGGAAGAAGCCCATCTCCAGGTTTTCGTCGACGGTAAAATCCACGAATAGCTGTCTCCGTTCGGGGCAGTGGATGATTCCCTTGCGGACGATCTCATGGGGGGGATGATGATCGATCCGGTCCCCGTGGAACAGGATCTCCCCCTCCGATGGGACCAGGGCGGAAATGGCCCGCAGCAGGGTGCTCTTCCCCGCTCCGTTCGGTCCCACGACCCCCACCATTTCCTTCTCATCGATGCTCAGGGTCAACCCGTTCAGGGCAATGGCCTTTCCGTAAAGGACTTTGATGGCTTTCACTTCCAGAAGATGCAACTCAGTCTCTCCTTTCTCCCAGGTAGGCATTGACCACTTTCGGGTTGCTCATGATCTCCTGCGGGTTTCCTTCGGCGATCTTCTCCCCGAAGACGATGGCCACCACCCGCTCCACCAGCTTCAGAAGATCCCGCAGCCGGTGCTCGATGATGATCATGGTCTGGCCTTTCCGGTGCATCTGCTGAATGGCCGTGGAGAGGACGGCCGCGTCCTCCGTGTCGAGGCCGGAGAAGGGTTCATCCAGGAGGAGAATATCGGGCTGGGTGGCCATGGCGCGGGCGATGTCGAGGAGGCGCAAGTCCCCGAAGGCCAGGTTTTTGGCGTACTCGTTGAATCGCTTGGCCAGTCCCACCTCTTCCAGAAACTTCATGGCGATCTTCCAGGGTTTTTCCTCTTTGTCCCTTTGCCGGCTGACTCGGTGGGAGAAGCAGGGGATCATTACGTTCTCCAGGGCGGTCATCTCCTTGAAGAGGTCCACCAGTTGGAACGTCCGGCACAGGCCCCGGTTGACGATCTGAAAGGGCTTCAGGCGGGTGATGTTCTCACCCTGGAACCAGATCTCCCCGGAATCGGGCCGGATAAACCCGGTCATCATGTTGAAAACCGTGGTCTTTCCCGCGCCGTTGGGTCCGATGATCCCGATAAGGTCCCCTTTCCGCACCTGAAGGTCGAAATCCCTGACCGCCTGAAGGCCCCCGAAGGCCTTGGACATTCCCCGAATCTCTAACACCGCATCCATATCCGTTTCTCCTCTTGGGCCTCAGATCGCTTTCTGCCGCTCGCCGGTCAGGCGCCGGAAGCCTTGCGAGAGAATTTCCAGGAGCCCTTTGGGGGCGAAAAGGATCACCGCCACCACCGCGCCACTGTAGATGAGCAGGCGCAGCTCCCCCATGAAGCGGAGCGATTCATTCACCAGGGTCAAAAGATAAGCTCCCATGATGGGGCCGATGATCGACCCCATCCCCCCCACCACCGCCATCATCAACACCAGGGCGGAGAGGGAGTCATGGGCCATCTCCGGCCCCACATGCATCTGGGCGTGGGCATACATGGTCCCGGCGACCCCGGCGATCCCGGCGCTGATCATGAAGGCCACCACCTTAAAATAGGTGGTGTTGATCCCGGACCCTTCGCTGGCGGTTTCGTTTTCCCCGATGGAGCGCAGGATCAGGCCGAAGGAGGATTTGGAGAGGAAATACAGGCCCACGATCACGGCCACCATGAAGATGCCGGAGAAGTAGTAGTTCCCCAGGGGTGAATCGGCGAGGGGAGCGATTCCCGAAAGGCCTTCTTCGCCGCCCAAAGACTTGGAACTGACCATGAACATTTTATAGAGCAGAGTGCCGAAGCAGAAGGTCACGGCAGCGAAATAAGGCCCTTTCAGCCTCAGGGTCACGACGCCCACCAGCAACCCGAACAGGGCGGCGATGATCCCGCCCACGGGGAGGGTCAGCCAGTACTGCCAGCCCAGGTTCAGGTTCAGCACGGCCCCCGTATATCCTGCGCCGGCGATAAAAAAGGCATGGCCGAAATTGATGTTCCCGGTGAAGCCGGAAAGAAGGTCCCAGCTGCAGGCCAAGATCACATAATAATGGCAGAGAAACAAAAGCTCCAGGTAATAGGGATCTTCCACCACCAGGGGGGCCAGGAGAACGATGGCGCTGAAAATGCCCAACCCCAGCAGCCTCCGGTAAAATCTTCGGGGACCGAATAATTCTTCATAACCTTCCATACCCGATTTTCTCCCTCCGATATAATGGTACCGCTTCCATGGCCGGGGAACTCTCCGGCTGAGTCTCCCGCTTACGCCCGGCGGCCCTTGCTCAAAATCCCGGTGGGCCGCAGGACCAGGACGAGAATGATGGCGATCAGATACACCATGTCCGCGTAATTGGCGGAAATGAGGAAGCTCACCAGGGTCTCGGAGTACCCCAAAAGCAAGCTGGCGATGATCGCCCCTTCCAGGCTTCCCAACCCCCCGATGATCACGATGGCGAAGGCCTTGAACAGGGGGAACGACCACATGGTGGGGACGGCTTCCAGGATGGGGGAGATGAACACCCCGGCGATGGCCGCCAGGCCCGCGGAAATCCCCATGGTCATCCGGTAGGCCTTTTCATACTGGATCCCCATCAGGATGGCCGCATCTTTGTTCTGGGCCACGGCGGAGATGGACTTCCCGGTTTTGGTCTTCTTGATGAATAACCAGAGGAGGATCACGAAAGCGGCGGCGACGAAAAGAGTGATCAGTTTCTGGTAGGAAATATGCACTCCCC
Organism: Deltaproteobacteria bacterium; assembly: GCA_026388915.1. Taxonomy (GTDB): domain Bacteria; phylum Desulfobacterota; class SM23-61; order SM23-61; family SM23-61; genus SM23-61. The sequence goes on along the minus strand of JAPLIW010000543.1, from coordinate 2,424 downwards.
CCAGCACGATTTCGCCGACCACAAAGCTCTGGACGGATTTGCCGTAGGGGCCGTAGATCCCGTACATGAGTTCCTGGAAAAAGAGGGCGAAGGCCAGGGTCAGGATCAACACATAGGCATGACGCTCCCGCAGGGGCCGGATCCCGAAATAGTCGATGGCCACGCCGATGAAGGCCACGCCGGCTACCGCCATCAAGGCGGACAAGGGAACGTTAATCTTCAGGAGGGTCATGAAAGTGTAAGCCAGGTAAGCCCCTATCATGTAAAAGGCGCCATGGGAAAGGTTGATGATTCCGGCCACCCCGAAGATCAGGGTAAATCCTACGGCGATGAGGCTGTAAACCGCCCCCCAAATCGTCCCCAGGACTAAAATACTCACCAGTGCGGTCATAAATCACTCCAACGGAACCGGTTCGATGGGTCTCGCAATTCGCTAGAATTTTTCCCGCGGACCGAAGAAAGGAAGGTAAACCCAAAGAGAGGGCTCAACGCCGGCAACGCGGTATTGAACCCCCTCCGATTCGCTCAGGATTATTGTTTCCACCATTCGGGCTTCACGTAAGCGCCCGTTTTATACTTGTCGGGCCAGAATACCACCTGCTTTCCGCCCGCCTGCCATTGCACCATGGGCATCACGTACCGGCCTTCCAGCAGGTCGTGGGTCTGCTTGTCAAACCCGGTCTGAGGATGCAAAACACCCTTGTAGGATATGTTTTCCAGCCCGTTGATAATGTCGTCGGACTTAACGGATTTCTTCTGCTTGATCACCTCGGCCAGCATGTACACCGAATCGTAGGTGAAGCCGGTGGTGTAAACCGGGTTGGTCCCGAATTGCTTCACGTACTTGTCCCACATGGGAATGGTCCGGTCCGTCAGCGGGGCCCGGGCGATGAAATTGTAGGTGACCTCATACAGGCAGGCGCCACCCGTGATCTCCCAGAATTTGGAATCCATGGACTGCACGTCGCACAACCCCATGGGCGCGGGTTTGTTATCCTGCCAAGCCTTCACCAGGGGAATGCTGGCCGCATGGCTGATGATCTGGGCAATCCACTGGACGTTCAGGCTTTTCATCTTGGAAAAAATGGGCGAGAAGTCTTTGATGTCCACGTCAAACCGTTCGATGAAGGGAACTTCGAGGCCGACCCCTTCCAGGGCTTTTTTCAGGTTGGGGGCGTAATCTTCCGTCCATTTGGCATTCTCGGCCAGGATGGCGAATTTTTTGTACCCCAGGCTCCCATTGACGAATTCCTTCAGGAATTTGAAAGCCCATTCCTGCTGACGGACATCGGAATTGATCATATTGCGGAAGAAATATTTGTATTTGCCGTAGTCCTTTTTCACATTATCCGTCAGGGCCAGGGAAGCACATCCGGTGGTTACAAAAACAATCTTATAGTTGGGCAAGAAGGGCTGCATGGCCAGGGAAACGCCGCTGGAGTATTCGCCCACTAATACGTCCACCTTATCTTCCATGACCAGTTTCTTCAGGGCGGTGATCCCCTTTTCGGGCTTCCCTTCGGTGTCGCCGATAAAAAGCTCAATTTTCTTCCCCAGGATTCCTCCCGCGGCATTGATTTCCTCCGCCGCCATCTTGGCCGCGTTGGTGATCCCCTGGCCCACGGACATCTGCACGGGCGTCAGCACGCCGATCCGCACGGTGTCGATTTTAGCGAAATCCCGGTTCGCTGCGCCCGACGGGGTAACGGCAAAAACCAGAACCAAGAACCCACTGACCACTGCCCACAGGGCTTTTTTCCTCAACATCTTTCTGTCTCCTTTCTTTAAAACAGTTTTTTCTTTCGGCCTATCTTGGGCCTTCTTTGAACCCGGCTTTTCTTTATCGCTTTCTTCGGCAAATGGCTGGTGTGCGGCGAGGATCGATAAACCGGATCATTCGAGGTCCACTGAGTTATTGATACATCAGCATAGATAATCATAAGCAAGGTTTAATGTCAAGGTTTTTCCCGTACCAGAGATTTTCCTGGGGGGGGCTTTTATCGATTGGAAAAGGTTTACCGGCCCGCCCCAGTTTTGTGCTCGTGGGCGATGGGCAAGGTGGGAGAATCCATTGACAGCCGGCCTTTCCTGCGATAAAAAATAGGTATAAGCAAGGCATGCAGAGAAAGATTGAGGTACGGAGGATAACCCATGGCTCTGGTCATTGAAGGCGGTCTGGACATTGCCATCCCCAGGATGGTTCCCATTCGGCAGAAATTTCCCGGCCCGGAAATCAAGGATATCGGAGAGGAAATCAAGCGCCTTTTTTCCCAGGATGGCCGGTTGAAAAAGATCAAGAAGGGCAGCCGCATTGCCGTGACCGCGGGAAGCCGGGGGATCAACTCCATCGACAGGATCATTCATGCCCTGGTAAAGGAGCTTCAAGCCCTGGGGGCCCACCCCTTTATCGTTCCCGCCATGGGA
>JAPLIW010000285.1 GCA_026388915.1 Deltaproteobacteria bacterium | reverse complement strand
GGCCATGAGGTCCCGCACCAGGGCGCCCGGCGGCAATGCCAGGGAAATCCGCTCAGGGAACGCCCGGTTGAAAAGTTTCAGAGAGACGCTTATGGACCGGTTAGTCTTTTCCATAGATGATTTATGCGCCTGCCCCTGCATTTGCTCTTTAAATCAATCCTTGGCCAGCTTCCCCATTCGATCCAGCTCCGCGGCAACATCCCCAAGATCGAGATCACCCAAGGTCTTGCACCGCGGAAGCCCGGTGGCCTTGTCCCAGCCGTGAAGTTCGTAGTACTCATCCAGCATCCGGTCCAGGTAGGCCCGGGAGTTGATTTGCTCTTTGACCGGGTCTGGACGGCCGGCGGCCGCAGCGGCCCGGTCGTCCCCTTTCCCGGATGGCGGAGCCAGGATCTCGTTCATCAGACGGTGAGGCAGATGGTCATCTTTGCGGGTGGCCCCTTCCCGCACATTGAAGGCTTTCTCCAGGTTCATGATCCTTCGGCCTGCAAACAGGAGACTCTCCGACTCGAAAGAATCAACGCCGGTCGCCGCGGAAAGCATTCGGGCCAGAAGTTCAGGCGTGACCCCGTACCGGGCGGTGGTGGCGAATGAGCATAATCCGACGGCATCCGTGGCCGCATAGCAGTCTTCATGCCAGCGGACGATATCGGCCCGTTTCTCCAGCGTGCGCGGAAAGGCATACTTTTCGTCCCCGGTGATCTTGGCAACCAGCGCCCGTCCGCCGGGGCGGGTGCCGAATTCGGCCAGAACCTGGGTGTGAAGGTGGTCGGGCCCGCGGGGATTCACGGCGAAGGCCAGGGCGTATCCAAAAGCAGTCCGTGTTTCCACCCGGGATTGTTCCAGGCCCTTGGCTTCCACGGCCCACTTTTCAGAGCCCCGGCCGATGCTCTTCGCCGCCTGGCGGACCCCGCCGGCCAGCCTGGCGCCGAATCCCCGGCAATGGGCGACCTGTTCTAGGAGACCTAAGATCGCCTCCGGCTTTCCCCAATGCAACTGGATCCCGCCGGTATCCTTCTCCGTAATGACCCCTCTTTCGAAGCTTTCCATGGCCCACTGGACCACGCTCCCGGCGGAGATCGTGTCCATCCCGTAGATATTGCAAAGCTCGTTGGCCTTGATGACCAATTCCACATCCACGGTCCCGCAACCGGCCCCCAGGGCGCTCATGGTCTCGTACTCCGGGCCTCCCCCGTACGCTCCCGCGTAGGGCCCCGAGGCGACCTCGCAATACCGGTGGCAGCTGAAGATGCAGGCATTGCAGCCCATGCGTCGCTTGAGATATCCCGCCTCCACCAGGTAGGGGCCGCTGATTTTTTCCGCGTTGTCGATCCGGCCGCTCCTGAAATTGAAACTGGGGAAGGAGCCCAGCTCGTTAATCACCGCAACGCTGGCGGAAGTGCCGTAAAGGTACGAGGTTTTGGCGCTGAAGTCCTGGTAGGAGGCCTCGATGCCCTCCATGACGGCCCGGCGGAATTCCTGCGGCCGCGCCACGCGGATCCCCCCATGGCCTCGGACGGCGACGGCTTTCAGGTTCTTGGAACCCATGACCGCCCCGACTCCCCCGCGGGCAGCCGCGTTGTAGTAATTCATCATGATGGAGGCGAAGAGCACCCGGTTCTCCCCGGCCGGTCCGATGCAGGCCACCTGGACGTCTGGATCCCCCAGGGCATGCTCGATCGACCGGGTGGTTTCTCGAACATCCTTGCCCCACAATTCCGCCGCGTCGCGGATTTCCACCGCCCCGTCCCGGATCAGCAGGTAAACGGGCTTCGCCGCCCGGCCTTCAATGACCAGGTAGTCATAACCGGCGAATTTCAGCTCGGCGCCCCAGTGCCCCCCCACGCTGGTTTTCAGGTAAAGCCCGGTGGCCGGCCCTTTGCAGCTCACTGTCGTGCGCCCCGAAGTGGGCGCAGAGGTGCCGGTCAGGGTGCCGGTTCCAAAAATCAGGACGTTCTCCGGTCCGAGAGGGTCCGCACCCGGCGGCACAAGCTCCCAGAGAAGGCGGGCATTGAATCCCCGACCGCCCAGATATTTCAACACCTTCTCCTCATCCAGGGGCTTCTGGGCGATATCCCCGGTGGTCAAGTTCACGTGTAAGATTTTTCCTGCAAAAGCGGGCGGCATCTTTCTCTCCTTATTCATCCAGCAAAGGAGCGCTTGTGTCTTCTGAGGGCCGGATTTTCATTTCCAGGCGCCTATACGGAGCGCCATGGCCGGCAGATTCAACTCCTCAACGCCAGACCAGCGCTTCCGGAAGGCGGCAGACCTTGACGCACTGGGGGTCTCCCCCGCAAAAATCGCACTTGACGGCCACCCCGCTCGTCGGGTGCAGATGGATGGCCTTGTAGGGGCAGGCATCCACACAGGAGCCGCAACCGGTGCACGCATCCTCATCCAGAATCACCCACTGTTTGTTGGGCTCCCGCCCGATGGCCTCTACCGAGCAGGCCGGGATGCAGGGGGCCTCTTCGCAGTTGCGGCAAACCAGGGGGGTGCTCTGGCCGCGGGATTCGTTCTTGGCCACCCTCACGCGGGCATCACCGTAATCGAAGGCGTCGGTATGGGCAAAAGAGCAGATTAGCATACAGCTCTTGCATCCAGTGCAGTTTTCGGGCTGAACAACAAGCTTTGGGGGCATGGGTCCCTCCTGCTGGTTAGGGTCCGTCCGGAGAAGCGGAAGCATTCAGGTAGTCTTTTAACTCAAACTGCAGCCCCCGACCGGGGGCGATGACCTTTCCGCTCTGGACCTCACCCAGGAAAATGGTGTGGTCGCCGGAATCCATCTGGTCGATCACCCTGCAGTCCAGGTAGGCCAGGCAATCTTTCAGAATGGGCGCACCCGTCCTTTCCGTGAAATAGGGGACTTTCCGAAACTTTTCCACTTCCCGGCCCGACTGTTTTCCGAAGTGAATCGCCAGCTTCTGCTGCCCCTCCTGCAGGTAGTTTACGGCAAAAATCCGGCTGCTCTGGATGAGATCATGGGAATAGTTCTTTTTATACACGCTGGCCATTACGAGAAAAGGCTGCTCCGAGGCACGGCTTACCCAGGCCGCGGACATGCCGTTCAGCTTTTGACCCGATTTCGTGGTGATCACCACCACGCACCGGACCTGGACATTGAAGGCTCGGTCAATATCCGTAACCGGTCTTCCCATCCTTGTGGTTTCCTTCTCCTCGGCCATTTTTATCCGCTCCTCTCCGAAAGACAATTTCAGTCGCCGGAAAGCTTTTCCAGCGCAAATCCATAGCTCCGGTCCCCTGCAAGGATTTGCTTCTGGACCTCCAGGCCCGCCTTTATGATGAGAGCGGTCTCCAAGGCCCTCCGGACCACCTGCTGGGCGCTTTTTACCGCGATCAAGGTGTCCCGGTCTCCCTGCCCATAGAGTTCCTGCAGGCTTTTTTGTCCCGGGTACCCTCCGGTCCAGCCCCCTGCGCCGATGTAAGAGTCCGGCAGATCCCCGGGAACCGGGATACAGCGCATGAGCAGGGCATGGTTGAGCATGTAACTCAGCGCCAGATCCTGGCCGCCGTACAGATGCGCTCCTTGAGTAATGAAGCCCATGGTTTTCATCAATCGGGGAATGCCGTACGTGGGGGGGTCGTCGGATGGAAAATAGTAGCCCAGAGAGTTTCCCAGACGGTCCAGGAAAGATTTCAGCTGCCCGGGAATCCCCATGTGATACACCGGGAAGGCATAGATGATGACATCCGCCTCGAGCCAGAGGTCCCGCATTTCTTGAAAGACATCCTTGATCCGGCACTCCCCCTTGAGCGCTTTGTGCGCTCCACAGGCATCGCAGGGTGCCAGGGGTTTCCGGCCGAGGAAAAAGCGCTTTATCTGAAGGCTAGGTCCGGAAGCGACTTCCAGCGCTCTATCCAGCAGGAAGTCGCTGTTTCCCTGGCGCGGGCTGGCGCATAACCCCAGAACATGGATCCGATCCGTCATTGTTCTTCTCCCCTTTCCCCATTGCTCCGGGATCTGCCCCGGAATTTGACTGATTCGGTCAGCCCCCTAAAAAACACCTTTTTAATACCCCCCGCGCGCTGTTCCTGCGGGTAGGACCTGCTGAACAAGCCTAATAAAATTCGGAGGAAATTGCAAGTATAGTTGGAGCTCTGCGTGAGGGAGGCGCTAGCGGCTCCCCTTTACGATCAGACGGGCCGGGTCAATCTGTTTGCCGCCGAGGAATCGGGTAACATTTTCAATGGCCGTCATCAGGCTGTTGCGGGTTGCCTCCGGGGTCAGGGCCGCGCAATGGGCGGTGAGGACAACATTCTGCAGGGCAGCCAGGGGGTCATCCGGGGGGAGAGGTTCGTGATCGAAGACGTCAAGGGCGGCCCCGGCAATTTTCCGCGAGCGCAGGGCTTCATAGAGCGCCCCCGGTTCAACCAGGGCAGCGCGGGCCGTATTCACCAAGAAGGCCGACGGCTTCATCCGGTCGAAGTCTTCTTTTTTGATAAACCCCCGGGTCTCGTCGTTCAAGCGCAGGTGAAGGCTGATGACGTCGGAGTTTTTCAGCAATTCCTCCCGGGAAACGAATCTTACCCCGCTTTGTTCGGCGCGTTCCCCCGAGGGGTGCAACGTCCACGCGATCGTTTCCATGCCCAAGCCTTTAACGATCCGGACCACATGTCCTCCTATGGCGCCTAAACCCAATAACCCCATGACTTTTCCGCTGAGCTGGACCATGTCCACCCTCGGCCACTGTCCGGACCGAACTTCGCGGTCCAGCATGGGGATCTGGCGGACCAATGCAAAAAGGAGGGCCACGGTATGCTCGGCAACCGCCAGGGCATTGGCGCCGGGCGTATTGGCGACCGTGATCCCCAATTCCGCGGCCTTTTTCAAATCCACGTTGTCCGTTCCCGTCCCTAGGATGGATATCAATCTCAGCTTCGGGCAGGAGGCGAGAATCTTCCCGCCCAAATGGGTGAAGGCCCGCGTGCTGATGACCACTTCGGATTCCTTGAGTCTCTCGATGAGTTCCTCCTCCGTTTCTGCTTTGCTGCGGTAGATTTTCACTTCTCCGAGAGCCTTGATTTTTTCCTCTGCCGGACTCCCGGTGACGACCTGGGGAAAATCATCCGGAATAGTGATTCGGGGAATCATACCTTTTCATCCTTAATTTTATTCTCCATCATGGCTGACAGGATCCACCCTATTCAATTATCCCTGCCCAGTCAATTCTGTCAAGCTTGGGGTAAGGCAAAGCGGAAAAGAAAGGATGAAGGAAGGGTTGATGAAAATCTGACCCGCGCGAAATGGGAAAAAGGGTAATTTTCTAAAGATTGGTAAGTCTTTCTCGAATCCGGCAAATTCAATGGGGTATGATTAGTTCCGGAATGCTGAATCCGGAGTGAAAAAGGGAAAAATCCGCATTCCGAATTCCGCATTCCGTATTGAATCCAACGTTCCATTTTATTTAGTATAACTGTACTCCTGCCCCGGGTTCAGTTGGATCACTTCCACCCCTGGAGCCTCTTTCTTAGCCAAGTCCACAAATCCCTTTGTATCCTGCACCAGGATGGGGAAGGTCTTGTAGTGCATGGGAATGACCTTCTTGGGAGAGATCATTTTGGCGGCCTTGGCCGCCTGGAAGGGATCCATAGTGAAGACGCTGCCCACGGGAAGCATGGCGATGTCGATCGAGTAGAGCTGGCCGAAGGTCTTCATGGAATCGAAGATACCCGTATCTCCCGCGTGGTACAGGGTGGTGCCGTCTTCCAGCTTGATGATGTAGCCGCAGGGGGCTCCCGTGGCTGTGGAATGGAAAGCCTGGGTCATGGTCACGGAAATCCCCTCGTAAATCAGGTTTCCCCCGATGTTCATCCCGTACCCGAAGTAGCAGACCTTTTCCGCCGGAATCTTGGCATCGTTCTGGAGACGCCGCGCCGTCTCCACGTTGGCCACGAGAAGGCCCCCCGTCTTGGCAACGATTTCCGCCGCTTGCCCCACGTGGTCAAAATGGTCGTGAGTAACCAGGACCAGGGTCGCTTCTTTCACGTCGTCCAGCTTGGACGTGGAGACCGGATTGTCAAACCAGGGATCGATGTAGAGGACCTTTCCCCCGCTGGAAGTGATCTGGAAACCGGAATGGGATAACCATTTGATCTTCGTCTTGCCCATAAGCAACCTCCTTGAAATTAGGTAATAGGTGATAGGTCATGGGTCATAGGAATTATAAACGTTGCCTGGAACGGCTGCGCCATGCGCCTTTGCTTTATCCTCCGAGATAGGCCTGCTTTACGTGCTCATTATCGATCAAATCAGAAGCCGGGCCTTCCAGGGCAATGCTTCCGATCTCCAGGACATAACCCCTGTGGGCGATGCGCAGGGCCATGTGGGCGTTCTGTTCCACCAGGATAATGCCCACCTGCCGCTGGTTAATCTCCCCGATGATCCGGCCCACCTCTTTGACCATGAGCGGAGCCAGTCCCAGAGACGGCTCATCGAGGAGAAGGAGAGTGGGCTGGGACATGAGCGCCCGGCCGATGGCCAGCATCTGCTGCTCTCCGCCGCTCAGGCTTCCGGCCCGTTGGTTCCGTCTTTCCCGCAGGATGGGGAAATGCTCAAAGACCCCCTCCAGGTTCTTCTGGATTTCTTCTTTGTCTTTCCTCCGGAAAGCTCCCATGTTCAGGTTTTCCCGGACGGTCATGAAAGGGAAGACCCTTCTCCCTTCCGGCACATGAGCAATTCCTCCTCGAACCACATCCTGGGGCGAAAGGCTGTCGATTCGCTTCCCCTGGAAAACGATTTCGCCCGAAGCAGGATGAACCAGCCCGGAGACGGCCCGCAGGGCGGTGCTCTTCCCGGCCCCATTCGCCCCGATCAAGGTCACGATCGCCCCTTGATCGACTTCCAGGGAGATCCCTTTCAGGGCTTCCACCCTTCCATAAAAGACCCGCAGGTTACGGATGGCAAAAAAGGTTTCGCCGCTCATGTTCCCGTTTCACTTCCCAGGTAAGCTTCGATGACCTGCTGGTTGCTCTGTACTTCCTGGGGAGTTCCCTCGGCGATTTTTCGCCCGTAATTCAGCACCACGATGCGATGGCTGAGCCCCATGATGGCCTTCATGTCATGCTCGACGACCATCAGGCTGATCCCCCGCCCCCTGAGCCCCCGAATCAACTCGATGAACCTGCGCGACTCCTCAGGGTTCATGCCGGTCAACGGCTCATCCAGGAGCATCAGCTTGGGCCGGGCTGACAGGGCGATGGCCACCCCCAGAGCCCGCTGGTGGCCATGGGGAAGATTATGGGCCATCTCATCCTTTAAATCCGTCAGGCTCATGTACTCGAGGATTTCAAGGCTCCCCTTCCGGGCTGCTTCCTCGTCTGCCTTCGCCCGGGCACTGTTCACCAAAAGGCCCCAGAACCCCGATTGCACCTGTAAATGATAGGCGATGATCAAGTTCTCCAGGACTGTTTTGTGCTGAAAGAGGTTGGTGCTCTGAAAGGTCCGAACCAGTCCTTTTCTGGCAACCTGGTCTGGCCGAAGGCCAGTGATGTCCTCCCCGTGGAAAATAATGCTTCCATAGGTCGGGGGGAGAAATCCGGTTATGACGTTGAAAAGGGTAGTCTTCCCCGCTCCGTTGGGCCCGATCAGCCCCAGGATCTCCCCGGGCTCGAGGGCAAAGCTAACCCCGCTCAAGGCCGCCAGCCCCCCGAAGTGCCTGCTTATCTCTTTGATCTCTAAAATCATAAAATATCTACGGGACGCAGATGAAGAATCTAAAGCGAATGGGACACAGATAAACACAGATGAACACAGATAAATGATCCATTACCGAAAAGAGAAAAAATTCTATTCCTAATCTGTGTTTATCTGTGTTCATCTGTGTCCAATAAATTCAATGCGTCTTTTTCCCCCGCAGGAGTGCCGGTAAAGTGACCAGTCCGCCCGGCAGCAGGAACATGACCGCAATCAGAATCACTGCATAGATGACCGGCTCCAGTTCCCGGGCCACCCGCAGCAGTTCCGGAACCAGGGTCATGAAAAACGAACCCAGTGGAGGCCCCCAGACGCCCCCGGCTCCCCCCACGATCACGAACACCAGGCAGTAGACCGACTGCCAGACGGTGAAGAACTCCGGGCTGGTGAAGTTGAAGTAGTGGGCGTAAAAGCTGCCGCTCAGACCGGCGAAGAAGCAGCCGATGCAGAAGGCGGTCACTTTGTATTTCATGATGTTGATGCCGATGGATTCGGCCAGGGTATCGCTCTCATGAATGGAGGCGAAGATCTTCCCGATCCGGCTCCTGTCGATCCGGAGCATCACCAGGTAGGTGACCAGGCACAGGGCCAGAATCAGATAATAAAAAGGGACCCGACTCTTGAAGGAAATGTTGAAGATGGGCGACGGGGGGGGGACATTGGGGATCCCCCCATAGCCTCCCAATAGGCTGGGCCAGTGGACGATAACCAGGCGGACGATCTCGGCAAAGGCAAAGGTGATGATGGCAAAGTAAACCCCTTTGATGCGCAGGGTGGGGTACCCGATCAGCAGGGCCACGAGGGAAGATATCAAGCCCGCCAGGGGGAAGGCCAGCCAGAAAGAGAGCCCAACCTTCATGGTCAGCAACGTGGAGGCGTAGGCCCCGACGGCCATGTAGGCCGCATGCCCCAGGGTCAGCTGGCCGGTGGACATGATGACCCGGACCCCCCACACCGACGTGGTCCAGATACCGGTGGTGATGAGAATGTTCAAAAGGTAGGGATCCTGGGTGAAAGCCGGAACGGCCATCAAGGACAGAAGAAGGATCAGCAGGCCAACTCTACTTTTATCCATGGCCGAAAAGCCCCTGAGGACGAAAGAGGAGGACGATCATCACCATAACAAAGCCGAGCATTTCGGTGATATCGCCCAGAAAGGTATTCCCGAAACTCTCCACGAAACCCAGCAGAAGACCCCCGGCAATCGCGCCGGGAATGGACCCCAGCCCGCCGATGACCACCACGACCAGGGC
>JAPLIW010000921.1 GCA_026388915.1 Deltaproteobacteria bacterium | reverse complement strand
GGGCCTACGTCATTACCGATGAGATCTACGAGCACATCCTCTACGACGGGCTCCAGCACATCCACATGGCGAGCCTGCCGGGGATGTGGGAGCGGACGGTCACCATCAGCGGCATCTCCAAGACTTACAGCGCTACCGGATGGCGGGTGGGTTACGTGATCGCCCACCACGGGCTCATGTCGGCCATCCGCAAGTGCCACGACTACATGGTCGTCGCCGCCCCCACTCCCTTCCAGATGGGGGCGGTGGTGGCCATGGGTCTTCCCGATTCTTATTACCGGGACCTAAAGGAATTCTACCGGGAGCGCCGGGATTTTTTGCTGAAGGTTTTTGCGGGCCTTTCCGTACCGGTCTTCCGGCCTGCGGGAGCCTACTACATGATGATCCGGATCGACGGGCTGGGCCGCGGGGATGACGAGGCCTTTGCCATGGCCCTGGTTGAAAAGGCCGGTCTGGCCGTGGTGCCGGGGTCGAGCTTCTACCACCGGCCCGAAGACGGCCGGGACAAAGTCCGCTTCTGCTTTGCCAAAAAGTGGGAAACCCTGAATCAGGTCAAGGAACGGATGGAGAAGTTTTTAAAGAGATAGGGGGCTTCCTGCCTCCAAGTTTGTTTTTTCCTGCATGCAAGAGTTTTCCTCTGCCTCTCGGGCCTTCTTCATCAGAATTCGGAAAAGGAGGATTGGCTATGGAAAAGCGGAAAAGGAGAGAAACCCTGGAAGAAGGGGAGCTCTGCTATCTCCCTGCCCTGAAGCTCAGGGACTTGATCCGAAAAAAGGTCATCTCCCCAGTCGAGGTGGTCCGGGCGTTTCTCCATCGGATCGAGAAGGTAAATCCCATCATTAATGCCTATTGTACCGTTGTTCCAGAAGCCGCATTGAAGGCAGCGAAAAGGGCTGAGACAGCGATCATGAAAAAAGGCCCGGTTAACGTCCTCCATGGAATCCCCGTCTCCATTAAAGACGTGACTTTAACGGCCGGGATCCGGACCACTTTCGGGTCGAAGGTGTACGAAAATTTTATTCCCAACCAGGATGCCCTGGTGGTGGAAAGATTGAAGAAGGCCGGAGCGATTATTCTGGGAAAGACAAATACCCCCGAATTTGCTGCTGGAGGGTCTACCTTCAACAAAGTGTTTGGGGTCACCCGGAACCCCTGGAACCCAGATTTCAACAGCGGCGGATCCAGCGGGGGAGCAGCGGCCGCCATTGCCGCCGGCTTAGGTCCGCTGGCCGAAGGAAACGACCTGGGAGGATCCCTCCGCATCCCTGCCAGCTTCTGCGGTGTGGTGGGATTACGACCTTCCCCCGGCCGGGTGCCCTCGGTGCCGAATGAACTCTGTTGGGATCCATTTAACGTCGAAGGGCCCATGGCCCGCACGATCGGGGATCTCGCTTTGATGCTGTAGGTCATAGCCGGTCCGGATGAGCGCAGCCCAATTTCGTTGCCGGAAGAAAAAAAAGGATTTCTGGGGGCGGTGAAAAATCCTTCCATTCAGGGCTTCAGAGTGGCCTGGGGAGGGAATTTGAACTTGACTCCGATGGATCATGAGGTCCTGGAAATCACCCAAGCGGCCGCCAAGATTTTCCTCCGGCTGGGATGCAGGGTGGAAGAGAAGG
>JAPLIW010000894.1 GCA_026388915.1 Deltaproteobacteria bacterium | reverse complement strand
AATCCCCCACGAAAATGTCTATGCCCCAGGACATCTTTTTTCCCTTTTGGGCATGATTTTTAAGAATTCGCATTCTTGAAAATTTGGGGAAAAGGAGGTGGATCAGAAGTTTTTCGTGAGTACGGCTACCACATCATTTCCCGCCTGCTTAAATTCAAGGCAAAAACTCTTTCCTAAAAGGAGGATACGATGGGTATACCGCGGTCATCTTCCGGCAAAGTCTCTTGGTTCTTGATCGTCTCAATATTGATGGTTTTCGTCGGCGGTCTTTTGGCCTATTGGGTTCAAACCGACGGAGGAAAAATTGCCGTTCGGGACACACGCTTCATGGGCACTGATGGGACCATGATGAGCGGGCTCTTGTATATCCCCCAAGGTGTTACCTCCAAGAACCCCGCACCCGGAATCCTCGCCATCCACGGGTATATCAATTCCCGAGAAACCCAGGACGTTTTTGCCATCGAATTTGCCCGGCGAGGGTACGTTGTCTTGGCCCTTGACCAAACGGGCCATGGTTTTTCAGACCCCCCGGCTTTTTCCAATGGTTTTGGCGGCCCCGACGGGTTACGTTATCTGCGGTCATTAGACATCGTTGATCCAAATAATATCGGGATTGAAGGCCATTCCATGGGTGGGTATGCGACCGTTTGTGCGGCGGCAAAGTACCCCGACTACTATAAATCCACGGTCATATTGGGCTCTGCTGCCGGCCTGCGGGGTACGCCTGAGGGAACCCCTGAGCTTCCCCATAATCTCCGTCTGATTTACAGCCAATATGACGAATTCGCCAAATTCATGTATGGGGTCGATATGGCGAAAGACATCGTGAAGACTGATAAACTGAAGAAATGGTTTGGTACCACGGACCCCGTGCAGGTGGACAAGATGTATGGTTCGATTGAGGCTGGCAATGCCCGCCAGCTCTTAATGCCGGCAAATATTCACACGGGGGATCATTTTAAGAATCTCCCCATCTCCCAAGCCATTGAATGGTTTCAAATGACCCTGAAGGGGGGGAAAGCGATTCCACCTACCGATCAAATATGGATCAGGAAACAAATTGGTAATCTAATTTCCCTCATTGGGATGATCCTTTTTTTCTTTGCTTTTGGAAGCTGGCTTCTGCAAACAAAATATTTCAGCCCCATTCGCGAAATGGAGCCGGTATGTAAACCTTTCCGGGGAGGATTGTGGTGGATCGGTGCTCTGCTCTTGGTGATCATACCCATCCTGACTTTTTTCCGATTCCAGCATTTCTATGGAGTTGATCTGGTTGCAAATGTGACGGCCCGATTTTCCCAGGCTATGACATCTGGAGTTATGGTTTGGGCTGTCTTGAACGCGGTTATTAGCCTCATCCTCTTCCTGGTCTGGCACTATGCCAACAACCGAAAGACGGGGGCGAGCGCCCTTAATTATGGAATTACCTGGCAGGATGGCCTGGCATGGGGTAAAATCGGCCGGTCTTTTCTGCTTGCGGTCACCACAACCATCGCTGCTTATCTCCTTCTTTGTTTCTCGGGCTGGCTGTTCAATATGGACTTCCGTTTCTTCGTCTTTGCGGTGAAACAGATGTCCCCTTTAGGGTTCCAGATTTTCCTCAGCTACTTCATCCCCTTTTTCTTCTACTGCCTGGTCCTGGGGATGGTCTTAAACGGACAGATGCGCCGCTGCCAAAGGAATGGAAAACCCGTTGGAACAGGGCAAAGCATGATCATCAATATGATTTTGATGATTATCGGGTACATTGGCTTACTGGTTTACCAGTATATTCCACTGCTGTCCGGCGGTACCCTGGCGATTCCTGGTGAACCGCTTTTGACCATCCTGGGTTACCAGTTCATCCCCTTGCTTGCGATCGTCGGCCTATTGACGACCTACTTCTACCATAAAACTGGCCATATCTATGCGGGGGCATTCTTGAGTGCAATGGTTATCACCTGGATTATCGTTGCTGCCCAAGCGACCCATTTCAAGTTTTAATGATTTTACAGGTTACCATTTAGAGAAAACCTCCTGGGTGTACATGATGTGAAAAAGAGGCACCCAGGAGGAGGTTTCGATCTCTGTTTGATATCTGCAATAATATTCGCAAGTATGATAGCTTAAAGTATGGCACGCTTCCTAGCATTTTAGGACCTTCAAATTGTGTGCCAAAAATTGCCTTGACTACCCATCCCCTTAAGAGTATTTTTAAATCGTCATTACTCCTCGTAGCCAAGTAAACCCAACAACAAAACCTCTAACCTTCTGAGGCGTAAAATGAGAAGGTGGGGTTACCAGAAGATGATCAAGTGAAGCCTCCAAGAGGGTTGTCATACCCTTTTGGAGGCTTTTTTATTTCATACTGCAAAATAGCCCTGTTCTTCACCTGATCTCCATCTGACCCGAAGTCCGCCTTCGGCGAAACATAGACGGCGATTGTTCAAGCTCCTTCTCCTCCTGTCATTGTTAACCTAATCCTATAACCTTTAACCTTCTGGAGGAAGTCATGAAAAGGAATTTCAGGAAGGTGCCGTTATGAAGGCTCCAGGGGATTTAGATTTTCCCTTTGGAGTCCTTTCTTTTTTGCCTTCTTGAAATGTCCTTTCTTTAGTTATCAACCAAAATTTCAATTAAAAAAAAGGAAAAGATCATGGCGAAGATTAAAAAACCCATTTCCACTTTGGGTATCATAGGCGTCTTCACTTTTATTCTGTTTATTGTGACAGCCCAAGCACAGCAACCTATCGACTGTCTTCTATGTCAAAGCATGACAATGAAAACCATCGTAGCAAGCGGAGACTTAACCATTATGGGTTTTGAAAGCATGGGAATCGTGCTCGACAATACGGAAAGTAAGTTTTTCGACAACTCGACTGTCCATTTCGTCGGCTTAATGAAGATTGACAAAGGAAAAGTGACTGGCAGTATGTTTGGCAAGTACTTGGATCCAAGTGGCGATTTTTATGTCATTGAAATATCGCAAGTCGGTACGGAAACGGATTGGAAGTTCATATATGGCACTGGGAAATTTACCGGGATTACCGGAGCAGGTAAATCCATCCGTTTCACGAAAGGGAAACCAGTCTCTCCGGGGACATCCCAAGTTTGCTCAAAGATAACGGGAACCTATGAATTGAAAAAATAAATTCAAAAGGCAGGGTCAGAAATGGCTCTGCCTTTTTTGGTATCCCCAACATATAGTGGTTTAGGCATTTGCCAAAAAGCTGTGTTATCTGCTATGTTACCTGAAAATTGCTAGGCTCAAAAAGCTGCGATATGCATACTATATATGCAATATCGAGGGAAATTTTTTGAGTGTTGACATTCGTGCTGCTTGGCACCCCATTAGGTGGCGTGATGCGTGCAGCGCCATCCGATGGTAATTAAGCACGCATCATCCAAGGAGGTGGACTATGGTCCGATTGATCTGTGCTTTTATCCTGGTGTTATCAATTGCCTCCCCGAGTTTGGGACAACAAGCCTTAGTCGGAACCTATAAGCTCGTATCCCATGTCTTAGAGATGGGCGGCACCTCAGACGAGCGCTTGGGGAAGGCTCCGCGCGGGTACTTAGTATTAACGCCAACCCGCGCAATCAACTTCTATACAGCGGAAAAGAGGAAATTCGGCACCTCTGTGGCTGAGAAGGCCGAGCTTTTCGATTCGCTGGTAGGTTGGTCCGGGGGGTATCGTGTTGAGGGGAGCAAACTTGTCTTCAGCGTGGATGTTTCTTTTAATGAAATCTGGAATGGCAAGGACCAGAAACGCAATTTTCAGCTTTCGGGCAATCGTCTCACACTGACGAGCGACCCACAGCCTTGGGCCAGGGATCCATCAAAAACAATTGTCATTCGACAGGTATGGGAGAAAGTTGAGTAAATGGTCCGCCATGCGGGTCGATTTTTGTAGGGTGCATGAATCTGCTATATCTCCAGCTGTTTCCCGATCATCGAAAAGGTTTCGATATAGATATCATTTATTGAATCGGGCTACGTCATTTCTACCCGTAATGAGCAATCCATAAAGCAACCCTCCGCTGAAGTGTAGTAGGTGCAACCTTCCGTGTGAGAGAATCCCTTCCTACCTCCCTTCAAGAGTGACCGGGTTGCTCTCCTATTTGATTACTCAATGAAAACAGACGCATTGGACTAGGCATGATTGTACTGGCTCTTGCCAAAGGCCTTGCAATCCTATTAAGTATGGTATAGAATGACCAATATGAAGGCAAAGCTTGTCTACTATGTCAAAGAATACCATACTGATGGGTCTATACAGGAAATCAAAATATGGGAGGTGCCAACCAGCAAAGAGAAACCCCATTCCCTCAAATATTCTTTTGCCTATATCGTTGAAGAGGAAAGGGTAGTTGGCTACGATAATGCGGAGGGGAAGGGGGATCACCGGCACATCCTGGGGAGAGAATACCCGTACGAATTCCAGGGACTCGATAAATTATGGAATGATTTTCAAAGTGATATTCAAAGAATGAAGGGGAGAAAGCCATGAAAGTGAAAAATATCAAGGTTGGAATCAAGTCGGAGAAGGAACTTTTTGATGAAGTCAAGGATGTTTGGGGGAAACTCGAAAAGGGGGAGAAGGTAAAGAAGCATGAGGCCGTTTATTTCGAGAGCCTGGAGGCGATGAGAAAAGTTTTTACCGAAGAGCGATTAAGAATCGTTAAAAC
>JAPLIW010000747.1 GCA_026388915.1 Deltaproteobacteria bacterium | reverse complement strand
TTTGATCTCTTTAAGGACTTTGACTTTGCCCTGGATGACCTGGTACTCGGGGCTGAACCCCTTGTCGATATCCACCCCCAGGCGGCTTTCGGGAAGGTCCTTGATGTGGCCCACCGAGGCCTTGATGACGTATTCATCCTTCAAATAATTCGAGATCGTCCGGGCTTTGGCCGGAGACTCGACGATGATTAACGACTTGGCCATTTCATCTCCTTAAAAACTATTAACCGCAGAGAACGCAGAGAACGCAGAGGATTGAAAGAAAAGGAATAATGGAATAGTGGAACAATGGAATAATGGATGAGCAACGATTTTTTCTAATTTTGCTGTTCGATTTAATCATTATTCCATCATTCCAACATTCCAGTTTTTTGCCCGGTGATCTCTGTGCCCTCTGTGGCTATATCCCTGTTTTTATAAACCGCATTCCCGGAAGCTGCCGGACATGCCCGGCCAGTTCCAGGGAAAGGAGAATGGCCGAAACGCGCGCGCTGGGAAGGGCGCTCCCGGCGATCACCTGGTTGATGTGCATGGCCTGGGGGCCCAGCGCCGAAAAGACCGTGGCCTCTTCCTCCGTCAGCCTGGGTTGGGGCGGCGGCTCCTGCGGGCCGGGCAAAGAAAGCAGGGGGATCTCTTCTAAGACGTCTTCCGCCCGGGTAACCAGCTTGGCCCCCTCCCGGATCAATCGGTTCGCCCCCGCGCTGCGGGCTGAATCCGCGTTCCCCGGGACGGCAAAGACCTCCCGACCCTGTTCCAGGGCAAACCGGGCGGTGATCAGAGATCCGCTGCGCAAGGTGGCTTCCACCACGACGACTCCCATGGAAATTCCGCTGATCACCCGGTTGCGAATGGGGAAGTGGTCCTTCTCCGGCGGCGTCCCCAGGGGAAACTCGGAGATGATCGCCCCCTGGGCTTCCACCTCCCCGAACAATTTTTTGTTCTCCGGAGGATAGATAAGATCAATGCCGCATCCCAGGACCCCGAGGGTCCTTCCGCCAGCCGCCAGGGCTCCCCGGTGGGCCGCGGAATCGACTCCCCGGGCCAACCCGCTGACCACGGTAACGCCCCGCTGGCCCAGGCCCAGGGCGATTCTCTCAGCGAACATTTCCCCGTAGGTTGTGGGGTAGCGGGAACCGACTACGGCCACAGCCCTTTGGTCCTGGGGTTTCAGCGCCCCCAGGACATAAAGCAGGGGCGGCGGATCGTAGATCTGTTTTAACCCGAAGGGATATTCCTCATCCGTCCAGGTCACCAACCGGGCCCCGGTTTTTTCCGCCGAGATCAGCTCTTTTTCGACCTGGTGCTTCCAGTGAAATCGCCTCAAGGCCCCGATCACCTTGGGGCCGACTCCTTCAACCCGTTCCAGGTCTTTGGCCTTGGCCCGGAAGACTCCTTCCGGGCTTCCAAAGGCCTCCGTGAGGCGCTTGAACAGGACGCTCCCCACTCCAGGGGCCATGGACAGCGCTACCCAGTAGTAAAGATCCTTTGCCGACATGGGAAGAAAACTCAATAAAAAAGGGATCGTGGAAAGTTCTTCGCCACAATCCCTGAATCCGCTAGACCCCCGGGGGTTTGCTTGCCGGGGGAATCAAGATTTAGGCAGTTACTTCCCCTTGCCTGAAACGACAATGTCCCCGGCGTAAATGCCCTGGTTGGAATGGGTGACCAGCAAGGTTGAGGCCTCCGGGGTTACGTAGATCACCACCCCTTCCCCCGACTTCCATAGAGGCTTATTATTGCTGTCTGACGCCTCTTTGGTGTAGTAGGGGAGCGAATAGATGGAAAATAGGTCCCCTACGATGACCCCGTCAAAAGTCCCTCGATCGATATAAACAACCTCCCGTTCCGATATGGTTTCCTCTTCCTCGGCGGCGGCGAGGATGACCCCTTGCAGTCCATCCCGCATCCGGATCGGTACCGCCGGGGAGATGGAAGGCGGGGAAACCATGATCAAATCACCGTGGAGGACAGTCGCAAAGGACTTCTCGATTAGGGCCGCTACGATCGGCCCTTTTGCGTCCAGTATGACTACCCGCCCGGGAAAATAAAGGGCCTGGCCAAATTTTTTATTGGTCACGGGGTGCTTAATTTCTTTGGAGAAGCGGGCGATGGTCAAATGATCCCCGGTTTTTACCTGTTTCCCGGGTTCCAATTGAATATAAATGTAATCTCCTTCGCTCAGATTGCCGCTGGCATCCTGACTGCCGACGATGGTCCCCACGTAGGGAACTGGTGGAGAAGTGACAAAGCCGCAGGCTCGAACCCGGTCCTGAACCATTTGGCTTGAAAGGGCCAAGGTTTGGCCGGTTTGGGCACTCGTCTTGCCCACCGCCCCCCAGAGCCCTATTCCCAATAGAACTGCCAGCGCGGTGATCAATGCTTTTTTATTGCGTCTCATCGTTGACCCCCCATAATTTTTTAATAATTTTTTATGCAAGGTCCATGCCTAACCAGCATGTAGAAAAAATACCTTTGGCTTCCTATGTTTGTCAAGGGAAATGTTTGCAGTCTGCCTGGACCTTGCCCGGTTTGCCTGGGTTCTTTTCTAACCTTATCGTCAAAAAAACTAAAAAATTCAATCATCTAAGAAGGTTTTGGGAAGGACTAAAAACAAAAGTGGCCCGGACTGAAAAAATCGGGAAAGAAATAGCAGGCCTGTTCCGTATCCACGGTGAAAAGCAAATAAATATGATTAGTTGAATGGGGGGGATCAAAAAACGCCGGATATAGCCCATGGCCAAAGAGGGAAGAATCAGAAGATTTCCTTCATGTAAACATTTAGCTACGCCGGGATACTCACCATAAGGAAATTACCTTTGACATTTTTAGGGCGAAGTTATTACAATAACGCCGGTTACGGAGGAAAATGTTTGTCAGAACCTATTGAAATGTTATGCCCTTTAAAGTCCCCAAAAGACGAACGAGAAAAGGAGCGGAGGGATGAATTTTGAATTGACCGAAGAGCAAAAAATGGTTCAAGCCATGGCCCGTGACTTTGCCGATCAAGAGATCAAACCCAAGGCCCAGGAACTGGACCAGACCGAGCGACACCCTGCGGAGATCGTCCAGAAAATGGCCGAGCTGAGCTTGATGGGAATCGCCATTCCGGACACCTACGGCGGCGGGGGAGCGGATGTCGTCTCTTACGTGGTGGCCATGGAGGAGATTTCCCGGGGCTGCGCCAGCGTGGGGGTCATCATGTCGGTGAACAACTCCCTGGTCTGCGATCCCATCAACACCTTCGGCACGGAAGAACAGAAACGGAAATTCCTGACTCCCCTGGCCTCGGGGAAGAAACTGGGTTGCTTCGGCCTGACCGAGCCGGAGGCCGGTTCGGATGCAGCGGCCCAGAAGACCACGGCTGTCCTCCAGGGCGACCAGTGGGTGATCAACGGGAAAAAGAACTTCATTACCAACGGAAACGTGGCCGACTCTTGCGTGCTCATGGCCATGACCGACAAGAGCAAGAGATATAAAGGGATCAGCGCCTTTATCGTGGACACCAAAACGCCGGGCTTTTCCGTGGGGGCGGTGGAGAAAAAACTGGGGATCAAGGCCTCGGGAACGGCGGAGTTGATCATGGAGGACTGCCGCATTCCCCAGGAGAACCTCCTGGGACAGGTGGGGCAGGGCTTCTACGTGGCCATGAACACCTTGGACGGCGGGCGGATCGGAATCGCCTCCCAGGCCCTGGGGATCGGCCGGGCGGCTCTGGAAGCGGCTGCCGAGTACTCCAAGACGAGAGTGCAATTCGGCGCTCCCATCTCCAAGCTCCAGGCCATCCAGTGGATGATCGCCGACATGGCCACGGAGCTGGATGCCGCCCGCCTGCTGACCCTGCGGGCCGCATTTCTCAAAGACCATAAGCAGCGGTATGAAAAAGAAGCGGCCATGGCCAAGCTCTTCGCTTCGGAGGCGGCCAGCCGGATCGCGACCAAGGCCATTCAGGTTCATGGAGGGTATGGGTATATCAAGGAGTACAATGTGGAGCGCCACTTCCGGGACGCCCGGATCACCGAGATCTACGAGGGGACCTCGGAGATCATGAGATTGGTCATATCCAGTAACATTCTCAAAGGAAGATAATAAAAGAAATGGAATAATGGAATGAGAGACCGGAATAATGGAATAGTGGAACGATGGAATGATGGAAAGAAAGAAAGGTTTTTCCCCATTATTCCAATATTCCATCATTCCAATTCTTTCAAAGAAGGTGTCTAAGATGATCAAGACCAAAGAAGATTATATCAACAGCCTGAAGAAATTGAACCACGTGGTCTATTACCGGGGGAAACGGGTGGCGGATGTGACCGCGCACCCGGCGTTCGTTCCCCACATCAACGCCGCCGCCAAGACCTACGAGCTGGCGCTGAAGCCGGACCATGAAGACCTCATGACCGCGACCTCCCACCTCACCGGGAAAAAGATCAACCGCTTCACCCACGTCCACCAGAGCCGGGAGGATCTGATCAAGAAGGTCCAGATGCTCCGTTTGATCTCCCACGAGACCGGGAGCTGCTACCAGCGCTGCGTGGGGTTCGACGCCATGAACTCCCTCTACGGTGTCACCTACGAGATCGACGAAAAGCACGGGACCTCCTACCACGAGCGCCTGAAGAAGTTCATCGCCTACATCCAGGAGAATAATTTCATGGTGGTGGGTTCCATGACCGACCCCAAGGGCGATCGTTCCAAAGGCCCGAGCCAGCAGGCGGACCCGGACCTCTTTACTCATGTAGCCAAAAAGACCGACCCAGGGGTGGTCATCCGGGGGGCCAAGGCCCATCAGACCGGGGCGGTGAATTCCCACGAGATGCTCATCATGCCCACCCAGGCCCTGCGGCCGGAAGACAAGGACTACGCCATCGCCTGCGCGGTCCCGGTCAATGCCCCGGGCGTGACCATGATCTTCGGGCGGCAGACCAACGAAGAGCGGAAACTGGAACAGGGAATGGACGCGGGAAACCCGGAATTCGGGCTGGTGGGAGGAGAGGCCCTGGTGGTCCTGGAAGACGTCTTCGTTCCCTGGGAGCGGGTCTTCATGTGCGGGGAGGTGGAATTCGCCGGGCTTCTGGTGGAAAGGTTCGCTTCCCTGCACCGGCAGAACTACGGGGGATGCAAAGGGGGGTTGACCGACGTCTTAGTGGGAGCCACCGCCCTGGCTGCCGATTACCAGGGAACCTCGCAGGCCTCTCACGTGCGGGATAAGCTGGCGGAGATGATCCATCTGGGCGAGACGATCTACACCGGCAGCATCGCCTGCTCGGCCATGGGCCACAAGACCAAGGCGGGAAACTGGGAACCCGACACCCTTCTGGCCAACACCACCAAGTACAATGTGACCAAGAACATCTACGAAGTGGCCCGCCTGGCCCATGACCTGGCCGGCGGAATCATCGCCACTCTTCCGTTCGAGGATGACCTGAAAAGCCCGGAAGTGGGCAAGTACGTGGAGAAGTACCTGAAAGGGGTGAGCGACGTTCCCACCGAAGACCGCATCCGCCTCCTGCGGCTCATCGAGAACATGACCGGGGGCACGGCCCTGGTGGAATCCATGCACGGCGCCGGCTCCCCCCAGGCCCAGAAGGTGATGTACCTGCGGTCCGGGAATATCGAGCAGAAGAAGAAGCTGGCCAAGAAGCTGGCCAAGATTTCTGAAAAAAAATAGGGCAAAAATTCAAACGGAGGAAAAATATGAGAGACGTGGTCATTGCCAGTGCGGTTCGTACCGCGGTAGGTACCTTCGGCGGTGCGTTGCGGGACATCCCGGCCATAGAGCTGGGAAAGATTGCCGTTCAGGAAGCGCTCAAGAGGGCGAAGATCAAACCGGAACAGGTGGAAGAAGTCATCCTGGGGAACGTGCTCACCGCGGGCCAGGGGCAGAACCCGGCGCGGCAGGTGCTCATCCGGTCGGGGATTCCCAAGGAAGTCCCGGCCACCACCATCAACAAAGTTTGCGCCTCGGGACTAAAGTCAGTCATGATAGCGGCACAGGTGATCAAGGCGGGGGACGCGGAGATTGTGATGGCCGGCGGGATGGAGTCCATGAGCATGGCTCCCTTCCTGCTTTCCGGAGCGCGCTGGGGCTACCGCATGAATGACGGAGCCTTGATCGACGGTATGGTCCACGACGGATTGCTCGATATCTTCAACCGCTACCACATGGGGATCACCGCGGAGAACGTGGCCGAAAAATTCGGCGTTTCCCGGCAGGATCAGGACGCCCTGGCGTTCCGGAGCCAGCAGAATGCCGGAAGGGCGATCAAGGAGGGGCGGTTCAAGGATGAGATCGTTCCGGTCCTGATCCCCCAGAAGAAAGGGGACCCGGTGGCCTTCCAGGTGGACGAGCATCCCCGGCCCACCACCACCCTGGA
>JAPLIW010000824.1 GCA_026388915.1 Deltaproteobacteria bacterium | reverse complement strand
GTTTGTTTTTATTGAAGGTGGTTTGCAATTCTTATTGGTGTAGGGGCAGGGATTAACGGGGAGGGGGACGTCGGTGCATGGGGTTAGGCTAAGTTAATAAAGTATTTAGGGCAATAGGGACGCCCCAAAAAAAGAGCGGCGAAACCTTCCGCGGCCCCGGGGAAGAAAGCGAAAACCAATCCGGCGATTACCATACCCGACACCGAACGCCGAAGCCTCAAGTGCCATGGAGTATGGATGGAAACGTAAATTGAATCCCCCCCAAACACTTCGCATTTTTTAGGCCTTCCTCCTCTGACTGAATTATTCAGTCAGTCCTATTGTGTATACGTGGGTAAATCTGTCGGCCACAAGCTCCTGGACTGAAAAATTCAGCCAGCCCAAACATAGAATGGATATCCGGGAACAAAAAAGATAAAACCGAAGAGGAAGGTTCCGTGACGCAGTTAAGAGGTTGATCTTTGGATTGCGGGACATTGTTGACAAGGTTGAGCAGCTTATCGGAGATTGGGGAGAAGGGACAGATTTATTAGATCATATATTTCTTCACTACTGTCCAACTGTTGTGGTAGAGAATTTTCCTAAAATCATAAAAAACAAGAAGTTAAGCATGAAACCGGTTTTTATCGATTTGAAACTTTTAAATCCCTCGGGCTACTCTTCCATATCAACCTGGAAGGGAGCCACCAATGAATTTAGGAAAAACCGTCTTTGCTCAGCTGATCAAATTTCTGCCGATCTACGAATTTCGTCAATGCATCCAACGGTACCGGGGCACTTACAAAGTTCAAACCTTTTCCTGCTGGGATCAATTTTTATGCATGGCCTTTGCCCAGCTGACCTACCGCGAGAGTCTCCGAGATATCGAAGTCTGTCTGCGCGCCCGGCAAGAAAAACTCTACCATATGGGAATCCGCAGTCCGATTTCCCGAAGTACCTTAGCCTATACCAACGAAAATCGCGAATGGCGCATTTATGCCGATTTTGCCCAGGTGCTTATTCAAGAAGCCCGCACGCTATACGCCCACGACAACTTCGGAGTGGAACTGGAACAAACGGCCTACGCTCTCGATTCCACCACGATCGATTTGTGCCTTTCCCTCTTTCCCTGGGCGCAATTCCGCAAACGCAAAGGAGCCGTAAAATTACACACCCTCCTGGATTTGCGAGGCAACATCCCCACCCTCGCCATCATTACGCATGGAAAAATTCACGATGTCAATATCCTCGACGAACTGCCGCTCGAAGCCGGAGCAATTTACATCCTGGACCGAGGGTACCTGGATTTTGGGCGTCTTTATGCGATTCATTGTTCCTTAGCCTTTTTCGTCACCCGGGCCAAAATCAATTTCGATTTTCAACGTCTTTATTCTCTGCCGGTCGACAAAACAACGGGTGTCCAATCCGATCAGATTATTACGCTTCAGGGTTTCTACGCCCAAAAAGATTATCCCGAAAAGCTGCGGCGGATTCGCTACTTCGACGTCCAGAACAACAAACGGCTGGTGTTTATAACCAACAATTTTACGCTTCCGGCTTTGGTCATTGCCGAACTCTACCGCTGCCGTTGGCAAATTGAATTGTTTTTCAAATGGATCAAGCAGCACCTTCGGATCAAAGCATTTTATGGGACTTCGGAGAATGCCGTAAAGACCCAAATCTGGATTGCGATTTCGGTTTATGTGCTTGTCGCTATTATCAAGAAGCGCATGAAAATTGACCGGAGTCTCTACACAATTTTACAGATTTTGAGTGTTTCTCTTTTTGAGAAAACTGATTTGTATCAATTGGTTACGAATTTCAAATACAAAACCCCGACAGCGGAACACTCTAACCAATTAAATTTATTCACTTAACATTTGGACAGCAGTGATATTTCTTAAGGTTATTGGACGGAAAAGAAGGTTGCTGAACAGCTGATCGGGGTGGGTTACAATAATTGCGGGAAAGGGATGGCTGGAAGGTCTGCGAAAAGCCTCTCTGCTTTTCCGCCTTGCCAATGGCCTATTAGATCTGTATCCTATGGATAGGGGAGAAAAGCGTCTCCTCGATGCCATGCTCTTGGCGGTGCCGAGGTAAATGGGAGATGAGTGGTGAAGCGTAAGATTTCTGTTCGTCGCGAGATAAATAATATGGTTCGGCGGATCGTGGAAGGGTTCGATCCGGAGAAGATTATACTTTTCGGATCGCATGCTCGGGGAGAAGCCGGTCCAGATAGCGATGTTGATTTATTGGTAGTCATGCCCGTCTCGGGGTCGAAGCGAGAGAAAGCCATCGAGATCGGAGTCGCACTTCATGGCATCCGCATTCCCAAGGATATCATCGTGACCACACCCGAAGAATTCGAGTGGCGTAAAGAGGTGGTGGGAACGATAGAAAGGCCGGCCGCACTTGAAGGAGAGATTCTTTATGGCAAAACCTGAGCAGATCATCACGATAGTGCGTGAGTGGCTTGAAAAGGCGGATAATGACCTGAAGAATGCCATCCATACTTTGACCCTGGGGCCCGAAGGCCCGACGGATACCATATGCTTCCACTCCCAGCAATGTGTGGAGAAGTACCTAAAAGCGTTTCTTGTCTTTGTCGAAATCGAATTTCCCAAAACTCATGATATCGAAGAGTTGATAAGCTTGATCCCTGATCGATACAGACCGGAATTATTGATCCAGGATCAACGGAGGTTGACGGCCTATGCAACGGTAGCCCGATACCCCGGCGGGTACCCACCAATCAAACTGAGCGAAGCTCGCCGGGCAGTAAGGTTAGCGAGACGCATCCGAAAGGAAATCCGAGGTCATCTACCTAAAGAAGTGCTTCAACAGGGGAGGAAGTGATGGAGCCATGGGGAGGGGGGGACGTCCGTGCAGAACGTGCTTGCGTACAAAAAGGGACGGGCATGAAAATATGAAATTCTCTTATTAGGAAATTCCAAATTCTTACTTACTGCAATTTCCTCTCCTCGCTGACCGCCCGGCAAACCCCAGGCTGCGGGCAAGAGCATGGGGTCACGTTAAATTAATAAAGTATTTGGGGGAATAGGGACGCCCCCAAAAAAGACCGGCGAAACCTTCCGCGGCGGCGAGAAAGAAAGCAAGAATCAATCCGGCGAATACCATTCCCGACACCGAACGCCGAAGCCCGAAGCGCCCCTCCCTCCTCTGACTGAATTATTCAGTCAGTCCTAATGCCGGTGCATGGATCATTTCGAGGTGAGGTACCGGACAGTATGCTGGGCATGACGCATGAGTCGTCGGTTAAAATCCGAACATGGGAGGTCGGCAGTTCGCTCATGTAGCTGGAGGCAGGTGTGAAGGGTAACCTGAAACACATGGTTCTCTGACCAAGGCCCAGGAAGCGGGCCGAGCAACCCTGCGGGTTGCAGCGCAGGCCAACCGGGATTTACAAACTTTGAGCAAAAAGCCACTGTCCAAAAACAAGAACCCTTAGGATGGGTCAAGGTACTTCCGAGATTTCTGACCAGAACGGGGGGCAACCAAGCAGCCTGGGATTATAGTTGACATTTTGTGCTCAAAGAGGGCATAATTAACCCTATAAGATCACGAAACGTCAAGTTAGATCGTCCCCTAATAATGTTTGACGTTTCATGGGGATACAGGGGATTTTTCCCCCTATTGAAGCACAGAATGTAAAATGAAGACCCTCGAATTCTTTGCAACCCACCCTGTCTTTTCTCTGGATGAAGCGAGCATCGCTCTTGGGCTTCCCGGCGGTCGTGCGGGAACAGTGGAAAGACTGAAATACCACTTGGAAACCGGACGGCTGAAACTTGTGATCAGGGGTGTCTACGCAGTGGTTCCCCCGGGCGGGAAGGCGGAAAAATTCCGGCCTGATCTCTTTCTGGTGGCGGCGGCATTCAGGCCTAAAGGCATCTTCTCACATCACAGCGCCCTTGAACTTCAGGGTGTTGCTCACTCGGTATGGAACGAATGCACCCTTTATGCAGAAGGACGGCGAAGGCCGATTCTGGTCAATGGAAACACCGTGCGTTTCCTTGAGCACCCAGCTCCTATGCGGACGGAATCAGGCGGCCACCTGGGCACGCGAAAAATCGAGCGACAGGGCAAATTGCTTCTTACCACCGGTCCCGAGCGCACGTTGGTCGAAGGATTCCGCAGGCCGGGATTGGCAGGGGGACTGGAAGAACTGGTGACTTCGGCAAGTGGTTTTGCCGTTCTCGATCTTACTCTTCTCGATGAAATCCTTCAGCGGTACAGCATCGCGAATCTGTGGGCGGCTACGGGGTGGTTTCTGGAACGCTTCCGCGAGACCTTCCATGTTCCCGATGAAATCCTGAACCATATGGAGCAGCATCGCCCGCGCTCTCCTCATTACCTCGAACGGAGTCGACGTGGCGGCGTGCTTACAGCGAGATGGAACCTGATTCTTCCAAAGGAACTGATGCAACGCGAAGGACTGCATGAACCCTAGGCGCTGCGAGGGACGCTTGGGATGTGGCAAATTTTTCAACCGAAACGATGGAGATCGTGCGCTCCCACCCATTCAGAAGCCGATTCATAGCCCTCTCCGTTATTCTGGATCATCCACTTCCCACATACACCAAGGACCGCCTGAAAAGCATCCTTTCGGATCGCGCCCTTTACGAAAACCTTGCTCCCATGCTGGCTGCCTCTGAACCGCTTCGATCTGCCGACCTCATCGATGGGGCTTGGGCGGTAGTGGAACAACTGCTTCCTTTGGACCCAAATGAGGAGGAATACATAGCCGGCATACAGCGTGGAGAGTTACTGCCCCAACTGCTCTTCCCGGACGGGTCCGAAGATGCAAAAACGATCAGCGAACATCCTGCTATCCAGTGGAAGATTCTCAATGTTCGCAAACATTTGAGAAAAAAGAATCATAAGGGAGCGGGATATTTTTGAATCGCTTATATTCAGGTACCGGACAGTATGCCGTGCATGACATATGAGTTGTCGGTTGAAATCCGACCATAGGAGTTCGGCAGTTCGCTCATGTAGCCGGAGGGAGGTGTGAATCCTGCTCTTCTGGGGTCGGACCAGGGTAAAAGGCTAATACTATGTTGAGTGCAGGGCAGCCCTGAACCTCATATGCTTCAGGGCGCATTCGCCATTCCGCATTTACGAAATTCTCTGCCCGCAATTCGGACAATATCGAAAGCCCGGAGAGACCGGCTGGCCGCACTGGGGGCAGGCTTGGGGAGACCTGGACTCGAAAGGGCTTGCTTGGGCATGGCCGGTTTCATCGAAGACCCCGCCGCAGCGGTTGCACTCCAGAAAGGTCTCTCCCCGCTTGATGGGAATCAGGGGAATGAAGAAAAGGCTGATGTAATGGTCCAGGCGCTTGAGGCGGGCTGAAGGCAGGCCGCACCTGGGGCAGGCCCTCGCCTGATCATCGACCTGAACCTTCTTGGGCTGCACGCCCCCGATAAAAAAGAAGAAGACCCACCTCCTGATCGGATTCCCGTATTCCTAGCCTAGCATAGTCAGACCCAAAGAAAGCTTGTTTTTTTGTTCCGCTGTAGGGGTCCCGCCGTGGCGGGATGGCTACCCGTAAGATGGGGAACCATCACGCGCTTCGGGTGGGAAAATCATTGGCATAAATTCGCCGTTAGGGGTTAAACTGGGGTTATGGACGAGAGAGACTTTTACACGGAAACGCCGGAGATGAAGAAGACGACTTACAGTTGTCCGAAATGCCGTCAGTCATCCGAGTTCCAGATTCGCTGGCTGCGCCGCACGAAGAAAAAGAATATCCCCCCTGGGGCCAGCGACAACGACCGTGCTAAGTTCGCCAAGGCGACCGACTATCTGGTGCGGGCGGATGATTCCCTGGTTTGCCCAAACCCGCGCTGCCGCAAACGCTTCGAAATCCCGGATTATCATTCCGTGGTGCTGCTCTAAAGGCATTTAAAGGGCAGGAATGAGGCGGAAAGTTTATTTTGGCAGGGGCCGGAGGAAGTTGCCCACCCCCTTCTCCTGGAGGGCTTTGTACTCCGGGATGTTCTCGACTTCCACCTTCTTATCCGGATGAACCTCACCCAATAGCTGGATCAAGACGGCTACGGAATCTAGATGGCGGCCCACCCTCTCCTCCAGGGGGTAGCCGTTCTTCCCGTATGCGGCGTAGAGGAGCCTGCGGGAATCGGCGGTCGGGAAGGTCTTTCGCAGGTGTAAAATCAATATTTGACAGGCTCCGATGAAATTAGGTAGATTTCAATCTGCCGTGAAGGTTGACCGGAAAGGGGAAGGGAGAAGGGGATGAGTCTTTTAGTCCTGAAAAATGCAACCCTCATCGACGGGACCGGCGCCGATCCCTTATCCAATGCAACGGTGGTGATCGAGGATGATCGCATCAAGGAGGTTCTCCGGGGTTCGCCGGGGCGGGTTCCTTCGGATGCCCGGACAGTGGACTGCCGGAATCAGACTCTGCTTCCCGGACTCATCGACGGCCATGTTCATCTGGGCGCCGTCGACGCCAACATCATGGAGCAGCAGAGGTTGTACCATCCTTCCATGCTGGTGATCCGGACCCTGAAAGTCATCCAGGAAGCCCTGG
>JAPLIW010000844.1 GCA_026388915.1 Deltaproteobacteria bacterium | reverse complement strand
AATGGCGGCACCGCCGGCGACCATCCGGGCCATGAGCCGGTTATACTCCGCGGCCAACCCGTCGCACCAGTACACGCTGTCCGGCTGGCACAGTTGGGCGCATCCTTGAACCCAGCGGTTCAGCCTGACGTTGGGGGAAGGCAATTTCATGCTCATTGTCTCCGGGATATGGATTCTGTACCTGAAAATGATAATATACCGAAACCTTGGTAAAAAGTCATGACCCCATGTTGGGGGGTTTTTAATTTCATGGAAAGGAAACTTTGACTGAACCCTTTAGGATATCTATAATAAAAACATTCAGAAAGTAAGCCGGGAAAATCTTCTGCATGAACAAGAAGGTTATCATCGATTGCGATGTGGGGGTGGATGACGCCCTGGCCCTGATCCTTGCCTTCGGCTCTCCCGAGCTGGAGGTCCTGGGGATCGCGGGTGTGAACGGGAATGTTTCCCTCCCGAAGGTAATGAAGAACATAGAGAAGGTCCTTACCCTGATCAGGCCCTCCAACCGGCCTTGGGTGGCCCGGGGGGCCGACCGTCCTTTGCAGGGAGATCCGGTCCATGCCGAATCGCTCCACGGCGAGGACGGACTGGGCGGGGCTCAGATTCAACCCGAAGAAGCGGGCAGATATTGGCAGGTTTTCCCGGGGGCGGCGGAAGAGCTCCTCATTGAAATGGCCCGCCGGTATCCTGCGCAAATCACCCTGATCGCCATCGGCCCCCTTACGAATTTAGCCCTCGCCCTGCAAAAAGACCCCGAGGCGATGCGTCAATTCAACGAAATCGTGGTCATGGGAGGAGCGGTCCGGACGAGGGGGAATATCACTCCTCACGCGGAGTTCAACTTCTACGTCGATCCTCTGGCCGCCAAAATCGTGCTGGATTCCGGGTTGCCCGGAACCCTGGTTCCCTTGGATGCCACCCACCAGGTTCCTCTGACTCCCGAGTTGATGGAAGAAAAAGTCCGGCCGCGTCAGAACTCTTTCTCCCAATTCGTGATCGAAGCCACGGGTTACGAGTCCGGAGAGGGTTATTTCCGGGGAGGAAGAAAAGCCTTCTATCTTCACGATCCCCTGGCCGTGGGAGCAGTCATTCAACCTGAATGGGTAAAAAAAGAAAAGCTCTCCATCTCCGTTGAAGCGAAAAAGGGTGAATTCTATGGGAAAAGTTATGAAGTATCCGGGAGAAAGACGAATGCGGAGGTTTGCTTAAAAGTGGACCGGGAAAAGTTCCTGGGTTTGTTTTTAAACAGTCTCTTGGGTGAGAATCGTCACCTTTAGATTCTGCCCTACCAGAAATCCCCCCTTGCCCCCCTTTTGAAAAAGGGGGGGAGATTGGAAACAAATCTGGGCTGATGGAGTGGTGGCCAGTCATGAGAAACCGAATTCTTGTCCTGGGAAGTTCCAACATCGACCTCATCCTTCGGGTCCCGCGCTTCCATAACCCCGGGGAGACCATCACCGGCGACAACCTGGTGACTGCCTTCGGCGGAAAAGGAGCCAACCAGGCCATTGCCGCCAAAAGGCTGGGGGGAGAGGTCACCTTTCTCACCAAACTAGGGGTGGATTCATTCGGTGAATCATACCGGGAATATTTAACCGACGCCGGTCTGCCCCCTCGTTTTCTCCTTCAGGACGAGAAACTCCCATCGGGAGTCGCCATCATTGAATTGGTCCCCAGGGGAGAAAACCGGATCATTGTTTCCCCCGGAGCCAACGGTTCCTTTTCAACAAGAGACCTGCAAAAACATCCGGGCGTGTGGCGGGGCATTAAGGTCTTTGTAGCCCAGATGGAAACCCCGCTGGATACAGTTACCAAAGGCCTCCTGCTGGCCAGAAAGAAGGGCTGCCTCACGATCCTCAATCCGTCTCCGGCTATCCCTCTTCCCCCGAAAGTCCTTTCTCTGGTTGACTTTATGGTCCCCAATGAATGGGAGGCACAGTCCCTCAGCGGGATCAAAATGAAAGGGAAGAAAGACCTGCCCCGAATCGCTCAAAAGCTTTTGGGCAGGGGCGTTAAGAATGTGGTGATCACCCTGGGAGCCCAGGGGCTGTATTTCAAAAATCGGAATGAAGAGATCTGGATGGATGCCTTCCGGGTGAAGGCCGTGGATACCACGGCGGCAGGAGATGCTTTCATGGCGGCTCTGGCCTGCGGCCTTGCGGCGGAAAAGTCGATCCGGGAGGCCTTAAAAATGGCCAATGCCGCAGGGGCCCTGGCCGCGACCAGACTGGGGGCTCAGCCTTCTCTTCCCAACCAACCGGAATTAGAGAGGTTTTTGGAAAGAACCCCCTAACCCCCCAGAGCCGGAGCTAAAAAAGAGGGTGCCAACAACTTTGTTTCTAAGAAATTAAATCGTTTCGTCGATTAAGGTGCCCAGCGTGGCCGATTGTTCTTCCGCGGCCGCGTCCACTTTTTGAAGGACCTCCTTGGCCGGAGCATTGTTCTGCTGGGCTACGACTGTATCGGTGAGCATTTGGACGATCAGTTTCTGATCTTCCATGGATTTGGAGAGCATGGAGACGCCGGCTTCGATGGATGGCATGAAGTCCTTTCCTCCCGGGCAATCGAATTTCAGCACAACATTTATTTCATCGGCCGAACTTCCCCAAAACTTAAATCCGGCTCCGCTCGATGAACTCTTTGCCCCCCGTCGATCAACTCCGTAGCCCCCGCATGCCCCTGCTTTTTGCCCCGTTCTCATCAAACCGGTTCACCGGCCCGCAAACAAGCCGGGAAGAAACTTTTCCTCTTTCCCAACATCCAGAGGATGAAGCAACGCGCAGGAAAGAGGTCTATTTCTACCAAATCCTTGGTATTATTAGAAAAGGATAACCAGCCAGGGAGGAGAATATGGCCAGGACAGGGGAACCCAGGGGAGCTACCGCCAGAGCGATGGAGGAGAAGACCGAAGCCCGGCTGCGGGAGCTTTTTGAAAAGATGCCCTACCCGGCATCGATTTTACTTTTCACCGACGAGGGGCAGAACGAACCCTTCAACCAGGCCGCCCGGGAGGTCCTGCAGATCCTCCGTCGGGTATCCCCGAAGGTTCAATTCAAGGAATACGACCTGGGGGATGAGCAGGCCCGCAAATGGAAGATTCAGGCTTCCCCCACCCTCCTCTTCGATCCCGAACGCTACCGGATCCGCTGGCTCGGGGCCCCCATCGGGGAGGAAACCAAAACCCTGGTCATTGCCCTTCAGATGCTGGGTTACCGCAGCACGGGACTCAGCGGGGATTCCCGCGGGATCCTGAAGAAGATCACCTCCCCCCGGCACATCAAGGTGTTCTGAGCCCCACCTGTCCCTACTGCCCCCAGCAGGCCATCAATGCCCTGAACGCGGCTTTGGAGAGGCCGGATCTGATTTCCCTGGAGATCATCGACATTCAGGTCAACCCCGACCTGGCCCGGAAGTATGGTGCCCAGAGCGTTCCCCAGGTCTTTGCCAACGAGAAGCTCATCGCCATGGGAGCCCAGCCGGAGGAGCTCTTCATGTCTTCCCTGGAAAAGATGGAGGAGCAGAGGATCTACATCCCCGAGAGCGACGCCGCAGAAGTGGAAGCGGATCTGGTCATCGTGGGGGGAGGACCCGCCGGCCTCACCGCCGGGATCTACGCTTCCAGAAGCGGCCTCAACGCGGTCATCGTGGAGAAGGGGATCTTGGGAGGCCAGATCGCCACCACCCCGGTGGTGGAGAACTATCCCGGCATCACCCAGGTGGGGGGGAAAGCCCTTGTGGACATCATGGTGGAACACGTCCTGCAGTATTCCAAAATCTTCCCGGGGGAGGAGGTCATGGAGATCCAGCCCGGGGACCCGATTCTCGTCACCACCAACCGCCGGCGCTTCAAGAGCAGGGCCGTTCTCCTGGCTACCGGCGCGCGCTACCGTCACCTGGGGGCACCGGGAGAAGCCCGATTCTCCGGCCACGGGGTGAGCTACTGCAGCACCTGCGACGGCCCCCTCTTCAGCGGGAAAAAGGTCATCATCGTGGGCGGCGGGGACAGCGCGGTCACAGAAGACCTGAATCTCAGGATTATAAAAGTGGATGTGTCTCTCGTACTTCGTCGGGTTTGGT
>JAPLIW010000012.1 GCA_026388915.1 Deltaproteobacteria bacterium | reverse complement strand
GAGAAAAATATAATAAAGGAACAATGGAATGATGGAATACTGGAATGATGGTTAATGCCGTTGATAGCATATTTTTTAAATTGCGACATTCAATCCCCAATATCCACCGTTCCAATATTCCAGTATTTTTGTTCCGCGGCTTTGCCGCTCTGTGTCCTCTGTACTACTAATGGGCAGACTCTTTGAATTCTGTGAAGAAAATTTTCTTTGGGCAACAATCCTCTGAAATCCCCCCAACCCCCCTTTTTCAAAGGGGGGCAAGGGGGGATTTCTGGAATTGCCCGGCTGTAAAAATCAACTCTTGGGGATGGAGTGCTGCCGAGTTAGGTTACCATCTTTCAGTTGCTGATATTTTTTCTCTGGAAGTTATCCATGTTTATCCGCGTTCATCCGCGTCCCATCAAAATTTTTTGGTTGCGGCTTTGCCGCGCCGTGATCTCTGTGGCTAAAATCTGTTATGGAAAAAAGTATTGAAAAAGCGAAGGGGGATTTTTTCCCTCTTCTGGACATTCCCGGGTTCCCCTCCGGCAAGCCGGTGAAAAAAGCGCTCATCGTGGGGGAACGGCCGGCGGACCTTGCCGTGTACCTGGCGGCCTTTGCCGCATCCCTGGGATTCCGGGTCCTGGTGGCTGACGGGGCCAATTCCTTCAACCCCTACGTGGTCTCCAAGTTCGCCCGGAAAGAGGGTTTCCCGCTGGACGAGCTGTTGAAGAAGATCGCCGTGGCCCGGGCGTTCACCTGTCACCAGCTGGCCACGCTCATCCGGAAACGCCTGGAACCGTTCATCCCTCCCGGGGTTCCGGCCCTGGTTGTTTTTCTGGGTCCCTGCACCGTCTTCTTCGACGAAGACGTGCCCGGGGAAGAGGCCGCGCTTCTCTTCCGGAGAACGATGGCCAAGGTGGAGGAGATGAGCCGGAAGGGAGTTTTCTTTCTCATGAGCCAGTCCTTCTCCGGGTTCAACAAACGCCGGAGCTTCCTGTTGAAGGATCTGACGCGTTTTTCCGACGCGGTCCTGAAGCTGAAATCCTCCGCCGACGCTCTCCAGGTCATCCTGGACAAACCGCCCCTGACCCTGCAGCGTCCCTGGGAGGTTTTTGAAGATTTTAAAAAATTAGCCGCCGGCGACCAGCATTCAACTTTCGGCTATTAGTGTTCAGCGTGTAGGGGCAATCACGCGAAGCGCGTGATGGTTGCCCTTGAGTAGGGGCGGTCATCCGCGTTTGTCCGTGTTCATCCGCGTCCAAATTGGATGTCTTTGTTTTTTTATCTGTGTTCATCTGTACTACTTACGTTCAATTTCTGAAATTTTTATTAAGCAAAAAGCATCCCCCCCACCCTAACCCTCCCCCTCGAGGGGGGAGGGGAGGGAGGGGGTGATTTTCTTTGGTTGCGGCTCTGCCGCGCTGTGTTTATCTGTGTCCCGATAAGAATTTTCTGGTGTAGGGGCGCGCTGCCGCGCGCCCGTGGTCGTTGTTTCTGGTTCTTATATTCCGCATTCCGAATTCCGCAATCCGCATTTGATAGCTGTTTTTGGAGGTCCCATGGGGCGTACGGTTTTACCCTTCAGCCAGGTTTTGGAGCGGGAGTACGAAGAGTGGAAGAAGTTCCGCCGGGCCCTGCGCAAGGAGGACCAGGAGGCCTTCGACCGCCTCTTCGACCGGGCCAAGCTGCATGTCCAGGCCGCGGCCTACACCTCCCACCCCTGGCCCCTGGAATCGATCCTCCTCTCCATCTGCCTGGAACACGAAAAACTCCTGGCAGAGATTCTCAATAAATTGAAAGAAACGAAAACGTAGGGGCGACCCGATGTGGTCGCCCGCGGTTGGTTTGATTTATCCGTGTTCATCCGCGTCCAAAAAAGTTCGGAGTTTGTAGGGGCGCGCTGCTGCGCGCCCGTATGGAATTCGGAGTCAAAGGCGACAAAGCCTTGGTTTTAAATTGAGGCACTTGAGCGCACTTGAGGCACTTAAGGCACTTTCTTGTGGAATTCACCGGCTGGCTCTTGGACGTCTACCCCCTCCACGACCGCATGGTCCTGTGGGTGCGCACGAAGGAGGGAAAACTCCTCCGCTTCGAGGACCCCTTCCACTTCCCCATCTATGCCGCGGGGAAGAGGAGGGTCCTGGAGAAGCTGGCCGAAGGCGCGGTGCAGAAAGGCTTTGCCGCCGGCTGCTTCTGGGACCGGAAGGTGGAATTCTGGAGCGGCCGGGAGATCGAGGTGCTCGCCCTGGAGGTCTCCGACTACGGCCGCCTTCCTGCCCTCCTGCGCAAGCTCCCCTCGCTGGAAGAGACGGTCTCCTTCTTCAACTGCGACATCCCCCTGGCCCAGTATTACCTGTACAGCCGGGGTCTCTTTCCCCTGGGGCTCTGCGGGGTGGAGTGCGAGGGAGACCAGGTGCGAAACGTCCGTCCCCTGGAATCCCCCTGGGACCTGGAGTATGCGGTCCCGGACCTGTCCGTCATGGAAATCTCTTTGGAGGGAAGCCACCTCCTGCCCCTGGGCAAAGGGAACACGCTCGCGGTCCGCTGCGACGGGAAGACGCTGGTCTTTGAGCCGGGATCGCAGGAAGACCTGCTCCGGGAGATGAGCCGCCTTCTCCAGCGCCACGACCCGGACCTCATCCTCACCGATCACGGAGACTCCTTCATCATTCCTTCTCTTCTCCGGCTCTCCCACAAATGGCGCATCCCCTTGCCCCTCGACCGGGAGCCCACGCCCATCCACCGGACCATTGTGACCCAGGGGCGCTCTTACTTCACCTACGGGAAAATCGTCTACAACGGGCCGGACTATCCCTTCTTCGGCAGGCTGCACATCGACCGGGAGAATTCTTTCTTCTACTCGGTCACCGGATTTGAAGGAATCATCGAAGCGGCCCGGCTCTCCAAAATCCCCATCCAGCGCTTGGCCCGGCGCGGCTCGGGTACGGCCATCAGCTCCATGCAGCTCGACCGCGCCCTCCAGGACCGGATCCTCGTTCCCTGGCGCAAGGGCGAGCCGGAGAAATTCAAGACCGCCTGGGACCTCCTGGTGGCGGACAAGGGGGGACTCACCTTCCAGCCGGTGATGGGCATGCACGACGGCGTGGCCGAGATCGACTACTCTTCCATGTACCCTACGATCATGGTACGGCACAACATCTCGGCCGAAACCATCTTGTGCAACTGTTGCCCCCGGCCCAAGGTTCCCGAGGCGGGCTACAACATCTGCGAGAAGAGGGAAGGGCTGATCCCCCGGACCTTGCGGCCCATCCTGGAGCGGCGGAGGTATTTCCGGACGAAGAAAAAAACAGCCAAAGGATTTGAAAAGGAAATTTACTCCCGGAAGCAGACAACGCTCAAGTGGCTCCTGGTGGTCTGCTTCGGCTACCTGGGGTACCGGAACGCCCGCTTCGGGAGGATCGAAGCCCACGAGGCGGTTACGGCCTACGGGCGGGAGAAGCTGCTCCAGGCCAAGGAGATCAGCGAGGCCCATGGA
>JAPLIW010000441.1 GCA_026388915.1 Deltaproteobacteria bacterium | reverse complement strand
AAGTAATTGATTTTACATATATATTATACAATTCCAGACAGGGAAAAACAAGAAAAAAATAACAAAGAAATAAATTATTTTGGGCAGTTACTAAAAAATACTTTTTACGAGATCATCAATATTGATGAACTCGTAAAAAGTCGCAATTCCACAGAATTCGTCATTCCGGCGAAAGCCGGAATCCAGTTATTTCAAGATGTTCTGGACCCCGGCTTTCGCCGGGGTGACGCTCCAAGTGACTTTTTACGAGTTCATCAATATTTACTTGCATTTAGTATCACTTTATGCATAGTTAATAGCATATGGTATCAAGAACCTTCTGGGCGCGTCTTCTGGGTTCCGCCTGGGAGCAAAAAGCCGTGGTCTGGCTCACCGGCGTCCGGGGGGCGGGGAAGACCTCTTTCTGCCAGGCCCTCTGGGACGCTGAGTTCTTCGACTGTGAATCACCACGGGTCCGTCGGCTGATGGCCGAACCCGGGGAATTCTGGAAAAAGCTGAGGGGAAAGAAAGTCGTCCTGGATGAGATTCACCGGTTGCCCAACCCCCTCCCCCTCTTGAAGACCGCCGTCGACCGGTTTCCCTCTTCCCGGGTCCTGGTCACGGCTCCGGTATCCCTCCAGGTCAACCCCCATGTCCGCGCGGCCCTGGGGGAAAGACTCGCCCAGGTCTGGCTGACCCCCATGATGTCTCGGGACCTCGTGGATTTTGGGAACACGGGCCTGGAACACCGCTTCCTGAGGGGGGGACTGCCTTCCTTCTTCGCCGGGCCCACCCTGCCTGAGGGGTATTTTCAGGAATGGCTGGATTCCTTCTGGGCCAAGGATATTCAGGACCTTTTCCGGATCGAACAACGCGATTCCTTTCACCGGTTCATGGAGCTTCTATTCGCCCGCAGCGGAGAGCTTTTCGAAGCGGTCCGGTATGCCGACCCCTGCGGCGTCAGCCGGACCACGATTACGAAATACCTCCAGGCTCTGGAGGCTTCCTGGGCCGCTCTGGTCATCCGACCCTTTTCAACCCGCCGGGCCGTGGAAATCGTCACCATTCCCCAAGCCTACGTGTTCGACACCGGCTTTTTATGCTATTCCCGCGGCTGGCAGAGGCTGCGGGAAGAGGATTTCGGGATTCTCTGGAAGCACTGGGTTTTAAATGAAATCTGCGCCCATCTCCAGGCGCCGCAGGTGCAATACTGGCGGGACAAGCGCGGGCACGAAGTGGACTTC
The DNA here is from genome assembly GCA_026388915.1 of Deltaproteobacteria bacterium. Lineage (GTDB taxonomy): Bacteria > Desulfobacterota > SM23-61 > SM23-61 > SM23-61 > SM23-61. The sequence continues at coordinate 2,925 of JAPLIW010000441.1, read as the reverse complement.
ATCCTCATCAATCGGGAATTGGGGCTTATCACCATTACCTGCCTGTGGAAAGCCCGGGATTTCACCCCCCGAGGCCTGCAGGCTTTCCGCTATCATTACCCCTCCGGCCCGAACTGGGTGGTATGCGGGGATGCGACCCAGGCAGCGGTCCATTCCCTGCCCAGGCTGAAAGTCGAATTCATGAGCCTCAAGGAAATGATTGAAAAGATCTCGGCGAGGCCCCATCACGAGCAATGGACCCCCCAGATGGCCCTGGATTGAGCTAAGGAACACTCCTGAGCCCGGCTTTCAATCTCCGGAAATCCCCCCAGGTAAACCCTTCCCACTGGCAGGGCAGGATGGAGTTGTTATGGAACAAAGGTTCTCCGGCAATATCAAAAGGAGAACTCTTTCGGGCATCCTCAAACAAGGGGGTTCCGGGAATGGGAGAGTATTCCACTAGAATGGGCTTGGCCCCCGTCTCCCTGACCGTGGAGATGCTTTCTTCGGCTTCTTCGACTCTCTGCCCCGGCAAGCCGGCCAGCAGATAAACTCCAATCTCCTCCCCCGCATACCCTGCCCTCTTCAGATTCTCCACGGCCACCCGGAAATCCTGGTTGTTGACCTTCCCGCCGGTTCTGGCCTGGAGCGCCTCATCGGAAGTCTCAAAACCCAAGCGGATGGTTTTAAAACCGGCCCGGTAAAGAAAATCGGCGACTTCCCGGTCTATGGCCCTTACATGAAGAGCATTAGGGGCATGGAAGCGGCAGGAGATTTCTTTTTCCATTACCCCCTGCAAAATCGGAAGGATGTGGCCGGCGGGCCCGATCAGAAGCGCATCATCATAGAAAGCAAAATCCCTCACCCCAAATTTTGAATGCCAGAAGGTTATTTCCTCGAGGACTTCTTTGGGCGCCTTGGACTCAAAACCTTTGGCCAGTCGATGAGAAGCACAGTAGGTGCAGGAGAAAGGACAGCCACAGCGCGTCAGCAGGCACACATAGGGAGGATGCGGGTATAAATCGAAAGAAGGGTAAGGCCAGGAAGGAAAACCTTCATCCAGCGCTTCCCCCGGTTTCCCCAGGATCTCGGACACGATTCTCATCTTGTCCCCATCCCATGCCCCGGGAAGAATGCTGTCCGCTCCCGAATGTTTTCGGGCATGATCGGGGCAGAGGGTGGCGTAAATCCCCCCGAGGATCACGGGCACCCCGGGAAGGGTCTCCCGGAGGAGTCGGATGGTTTCCAAAACCCCCGGGTACCAGTAGGTCATGGAAGAGGTCACCAGGGCCAAGTCCGGACGGGGAAGCTGGCGCAGGTATTTTTGCGCCACTTCAGGGGGAATCCCGTACCGGCGGTACTGGCGCGGAATCCCCCGGAGGGGTTCGGGCTTGGGGATGACTTCTTTGAAGACATGCCCCCGGCCCGATTCCTTTCTCTTCGGGGGTTTCAAGTCCCGGGTCAGATCTCCAGGAAAAAGGGTGAACTCCAGGCAGTCGAGGAGGGAAACCCGGTAGCCCCGGGACCGCAGGATCCCTCCCAGGTAAAGCAATCCCAGGGGCTTCATCCAGAGATCGTAGGCGGCAAAGTCATGAATCCAGGGATTGACCAGAAGAATGGATTTCTCAGGGGAAGAGCCCATGGCAGGATCAGAAAAGGCCCATCTGCCTGGGCTCTCCCGGGGTGATTTCCTTTCCCCTCTCGGCCGGAGAAAAGATTTCGACCTTCCCGAACACTCCGTCATACCCCGGGGTGATCCTCAGTCGTCCTTCCCGGACCCGCAAAATCCCTTCCAGAATCTGGGGCGGAGTGAAGGAAGAAAGCTCTTCGGGGGAGAGCTCCAGGAGGATGTCGAATTCCGAGCCGCCCTTCTCCACCAGCCGCAGGTACTCTCTTTCCACCGAGACGGCATTGGGTCCCACTCCCAGGACATCCGCGATGATCTCATCGAGGGGAACCGTTCGAATTGCGGGGATGGCTTTGGGCGGAACCGCTCCCTCCGGACGGTCCGCCAGGTCCTCCACCCGGTTCATGACTCCCACGGTGAGGCGCTTGCCGCAGACCGGGCAGATGCTTTTATGTTTCCGCGTTTCCTGGGGAGAAAATAGAACCTTGCAGTTCCGATGGCCATCGTAATGATACTTTCCTTCTTCCGGAAAGAATTCAATCGTATAGAGAAGCCTGCGCGGGTCTTTCCTGCGGATCGCCCCGGTGACCTCCGCATAGCTTAACTCGCAGTTGAAGACATTGGCTTCCCGCCCGATCTTTCCGGGAGAATGGGCGTCCGAATTGGAGATCAGGGTGATTTCATCCAGCGCGGACAGCCGCCAGTTCATCTCCGGGTCCGAGGAGAGCCCGGTCTCGATGGCCCGGATGTTCTTGGATTCCTCCTCGTAACATTCCTGGATGGAGTCAAACCCCGAATTGGCACCGAAGATGGAAAACCAAGGGGTCCAGGCATGGGCGGGAATCAGGAGGCACTCCGCCGACAGATCCAGGATCATCTTCAGCAGGTCCTTGGCGGAAAAACCGAAGATCGGCCGGCCGTCGGAGCCGGTCTTGCCGTATTTGGCCAGGCGGGTGTTGATCTTTTCAACCGCTTCGAAGGAGGGAGCGAAGATCAGGGTGTGAATCCGACGTGATTTCCCGCCCTGGCTGTACATGTTGCTTACTTCGGCGGTGAGCAGGAAATGAGTCTCTTCGGGCTCTTCCTTCAGCACGAAGAGGCCGTTGCCCAGCGGGTTCAGCTTGGATTGGAGGTCGAGGAAATAGAGGGGGTGGGTGAAATCCCCGGTCCCCAAAAGCTTGATTCCCTTGCGCTTGGCCCACAGGGCGAGGGTCTTCACTTCCATGTCCGGGCTGGTGGCCCGGCTGTACCGGGAATGGAGATGAAGATCGGCGATGAATTTCATCAGCCCTCATCGGCCGGCAGGCCGAAAACCCGAA
>JAPLIW010000709.1 GCA_026388915.1 Deltaproteobacteria bacterium | reverse complement strand
TTTGTATCCCCTCTCTATCGGGAAGCAGAAAAGCGGGGTTGACCCCGCCTGGACCACCACTCGGAAATTGAATGAGGGAATCCCACAATCCCCCGGGGATAGAATAGGATCACCGGGATAAGAATCGCGCCATAGACTAAGGGCAGGACCTCCTTGGTAGGCCGAAGGATTTCACTGATAGCCATCAACACCACAGTCCCAACAATGGGCCCCCAGGGTGAACCCCGTCCCCCCACAACCATGAAAATCTGGATGGTAAGGGACTGCATAATGGTCCAATCCTCTGGGGAGGTGTAATGCAAGTAGTGAGCAATCATGCCTCCCATAAGGCCAGCAAAGATACCACTGACGACAAAAGCCAGATTTCTATATCGGGCAATATTGATACCCAGGTGTTCCGAAAGCAGGTCGCTTTGCCCGATGGCTTGGAAAGCCATGCCTGCCCGGGAGCGCTCCATTCTGTATATGAACCATATGGAAAACACCATGACGATCATGGTCAGATAATAAAAGGGAACCTTATCGGCGCCTAAATCAAATCCCCAGATGGTGGGGCTGGGAATGTTGAGGATCCCCATGACTCCGCCGGTCAGTTTCCGATGCCATAACAGATAGTGCCGCAGCATCTCAAGAAGGCACATCGTTAACATCGCAAAGTAAAGGCCGCTGACCCGGAGAATAATTAAGCCGAGTCCAAAGGCCACCACGCCTGATACGGCACAGCCGGCAAGAAGAGCCAGCCAGACGTTTACCCCCAGCTTCGAGGCCAGAAGGGCGGAGGTATAGGCGCCAATGGCAGCAAAAGCCACGATCCCGATATTAAATCGACCGGTAATCAGAGGCAAACGCAAGGCCGCCGCGAGGATGATGTACAGAGCCGTGATGATCACGACATGAAGAAGGTAAGGGCTGCGGACAAAAAGGGGCAGCAGAAGGAGAATGGCCAGTAATAAGGAAACCCGGATTTTGTTCTTCCTGTTGGAGTTTACTGTTGCAGGCACTTGATTCATATTAATAGCCTTTTTATACATACTCATATGGGGTGCCAAAGAATCCGCCCGGTTTCACGACTAGGATTAGGGCGAGAATACCGAAAAGGGCTATATAGGCGATCTCGATCGAAATCAGGGTGGAGACATAACTTTCTACCATCCCCACTATAACAGCGCCGAGAACGGCCCCTCCGATGCTGCCAATACCCCCTAAAGTGATGGCGATCACCGTCTTCAGGAGAAAGGGCAAGCCCATGGTCGGAACGATCATAAACACAGGGGCCATCAGACCTCCCGCGATCGCCCCGAGGCCACAGGCCAGAGCCATGATCAAGGTACTGATGTATCGAATACTGACTCCCTGGAGTCTGGCAGCATCCTCATCTTGAGCCACAGCTCGCATGGCCCGCCCGGCCTTGAAACGGTTCACAAAAATAATCAAAACCACAATGATCGCCAGGCTGATTAAGGATATCACCACTCGCTCCTTGGAAATTTGAATACCCGCGAAGGCTAGATTCCCCGGGAAGGCAGAAGGAATGTTCTTGGTTTCTGTCCCAAAGAACAGCAGCGAGCCTTGCTGCAGGATGAAAACCAATCCCATGGAAACAATGAGACCCGATAACAAATCGCCCCGAAATTTGCGCAAGGCATACCTTTCTACGAGGAGCCCAAAGGCAATCACAATGACCATACTGATCAGGATCGCCAAGGGATAGTTGAGATGGTAACCAGACATAAAATACCAGACCAACATGGCGGCCAACATATAGAACTCGCCATGGGCCAGGTTGACCACACGCAGGATGCTATGCAAAAGGGTAAATCCAAGGCCGACCAACATCATGCTCGTGGCCAACATCATTCCATTGATGGTCATCTCGATAAGTAATTGCACGGTTTTCCCTCGACTCAAAATTTGGCGACCATGAGCAACAGCTGGGCGATTCTGTGAAACCCGGCTACTGCTCATGGCCACACCCAAAACATTAGGAAAAGATTCCCCTCAATCTCTGCTTTTACTCACTCATCAATTTTTCGATTTCCGCGCCGTCAATCCGGTCAAGAACCACGATCTTCCCATTCTTGACGGTGGAGATAAAGATGGGAATCAACAACTGGCGAGGAATACCAAATTTCTTCGCCCCGCCGTACCTAATTTCGCCCCACGGGGTATTAAACGATTCTTTTTCCAGAACCTCTTTGATTTTGTCCACATCATCAATCGTGCCCGCCTTTGCGAGGGCTTGAGCGATTACGTAGGGAGGGGTTGTCTGCCAGTCTGACCATGCCCCGGGCTCTTCTCCGAATTTTTTAACATATGCCGCATGAAAATCCCTCACGCCTTTCGACACCAACTCCGAGGTCGCATCGACGCCGATGTTCAATGTTCCCTCCAGATTTTCCGCCCCTCCGGTTTTTACCCAACTTCTGGAGGCGGCGTAGGGGGTCGCAAACTGTCCTTTATAACCTTTCTCCCGCGCCTGTTTCAGAAGAAGGGCGCCCCCATCCCCCGTGTTGCTCCCGATGATGTCCGGATTAGTGGGCAAAATCTTGGCGAGGATGGGATAAAAATCCGTGACCTGTCTGCTGATTAAGTCGGACCCCAACACCTTGATCCCATATTTTTTGCAGGCCCCATTCCAGCCGTCAACGCCCGCCGCACCGGAGGCATCATCAGCCCCAGTCATCCAAGAAGATTTCAGGTTCGGGCGGTTCTTTAGGATCCATTTCACCTGCGCCGGAGCGGTAACCGTGGCATCCATGACATGGCGGAAGGAATAGGGTTTCTTGGGGCTCAACATTTCGTGATGTAAGCCCCCGAGGAGGTTGATCACCTTGGCCTGTTCGGTGACCACCTGGGAAGCAATAGCAGGCGTGGTGGGGAAGTTCATCACAATTTTCACTTTGTCCTGATGGATGAGCTTATTGTTCGCGGCAACGGCCCCTTCCGTGGTGTTCTTGTTGTCTTCACAGATGACTCTGAGCTTGTAGGTTTCCCCCTTTACCTTGAATCCACCCTCGTTATTAATCTTCTCAATGGCCATCTCCACGATCCGTTTGTTTGGGACACCGAACCCGGCCAAGGGTCCGGTTAAGGCCTCCGTCTGTCCAAAAGTCACATACTTGTCTGCCGAGGTGGCCACAGATGGCAGCAGTACGGCAAAGCCAAAAATGACAGCCACCAAAATCCAAACCTGTTTTGTTCCTTTCATGGTGCCCTCCTTTTTTAATGTCCTGGTAAGCCGGTTTGCTTCCACGGCGTTACCAGGCCTTCGCTATTCCTATCCGCCAAGGTAGGCTTCCTTTACTCTGGGGTTGTGCAAAAGCTCCCCCGCTCTTCCCTCTAAAAAGACTTTTCCGATCTCCAAAACATAGACATAGTCGGCAAGCCGGAGAGCCATGACCGAATTTTGTTCCACCAGAAGAATCCCAATTCCCGTTTGCCGGATCCTCACGATGATATGAGCGACCTGCTGAGCCAGTAGGGGGGACAGGCCGAGGGAGGGTTCATCCAACAAGAGGAGTTTCGGCTTGGAGAGGAGAGCCCGGGCAATGGCCAACATCTGCTGCTCGCCACCGCTCAGAGTCCCGGCCTTCTGTTTTGATCTCTCCTTGAGTTTGGGGAAGGTGATGTAAATTTCCTCCAGGTCATCTTTGATCCCGGCTTCGTCCGTACGTTTAAAAGCCCCCATCTGAAGGTTTTCCAGTACCGTCATGAAAGGAAAGAGCCTTCGCCCCTCAGGGCAATGGGCCATGCCGAGTTTCACAATGTCTTCCGCCTCTTTCCGCTCAACTCTTTGTCCGTGAAACCTGATTTCTCCAGCCGTCGGGCGTTTTAAACCTGAGATGGTCCTCAAGATCGTGGTTTTCCCGGCCCCATTCGCCCCGATGAAGGCGACGGTGGCGCCTTCATGGACTTGAAGAGATACCCCCTTGACCGCCTCGATCCTGTCGTAGTGCACCCAGAGGTCTTTCACCTCAAGCAACATGGTCTTCTACTCCCAAATAAGCTTCGATTACCGCCGGGTTCGTTTTAATTTCTTGGGGTGTGCCTTCGGCAATTTTTTTGCCGAAGCTCAGCACGGTAATACAATCACAAATGTCCATGACCGCCTTCATATTGTGTTCAACCAGAAAGATGGTCACGTTTTTTTTGTCGCGGGTCTCCTTAATTTTATCCATCATATTCTTGGTTTCCTGGAGGTTCATTCCTGAAACCGGCTCGTCCAGCATGAGCAGTTTTGGCCTGAGAATTAAAGCCATCCCCAAAGTCATTACCCTCTGGTGACCGTAAGGCAGGTTCTTGGCAATTTCATTCTTCAGGTCTTCAATCCCTAAGAACCGGAGTGTTTCCAGAGCATTTTCCATAAACTGATCTTCCTCTTTTTTGCTGCGGGAAGTGTTCAAAACTGAGTTCCAGAAACCGGCCTTGCAGAAGAGGTGATAAGCGGCCAATAGATTTCTTAGCACCGTAAACTCACGGAAAAGGGTCGTCAGCTGGAAAGTGCGCGATAATTGTCTCCGGGCCACCTCATGAGCAGGAAGTCCCGTGATGTCCTTCCCGTCAAAGATGACCCGGCCCTTGGTCGGCTTATAAACCCCGCTGATCATATTGAAGGCGGTCGTCTTGCCTGCCCCATTCGGGCCGATGAGCCCCCTGACTTCTCCCGGAGGAATGGCTAAATCCAACCCGTCGACCGCTGCCAAGCCACCGAACTGTTTACTGAGGCCATGCAATTCTAAAAGAGCCATAACTTGCTCACCCTTTTCAGGAAAGTTCCCCAGGCGGAAAATTTAAATAGAATTTTTACCTGCATCTAAGATCTCCGTGGAAAAAGATAGGGGGATGCTCAGCAAATTTTTTCCGTGAGGTTCGGGCAGGGGCCGGAAATTAGAAGAACGGACAGAGCATTGCTCTCCAGACATTCCCTGAAAGCCGTGGCCAAACAAACTCCTGATTCCTATCGCTTCAGGTCTACGATGGCCATATCGATTTTGCTTCTCCCTTTAGGCCAAACTCCCTCCCTTTATCCCTCTTCCCCGCATGCGGCAGGAAAGGCGGCAGCGGCAGCCCTCCATTCAGGCCATGGGAGGGGAATTTAAAGAATGGCTCTGCCTTCACACTCCGAGCAGCCGCACCCGCAACGATCGATCATTCAGCAGGTCTGCGGCCAAGCCATCATATTCGATCATTCCGTTATTCAGGACGTAAGCTCGGTTGGCCAAGGTGAGGGTTAAACTCGCATTCTGTTCAACCAGGAGAAGGGTGGTTTCTCCCCGTATCTTCTCGATGGTCTTGCGGACATTTTCCACGACCGTGGGAGCCAGTCCCTCAAAGGGTTCATCCAGAAGGAGGAGGTCCACATTTCCCATCAGCGTCCGGGCAATGGCCAGCATCTGCAATTCCCCGCCGGACAGAGTTTCCCCTCGACGGTTTCTAAGCTCCTGCAACTTGGGGAACAACTCCAGCGCCCTTTCCACATCCCAGCTCTTGATCCCCTGTCCCTGCTTGCTGGCAATAGTCAGGTTCTCCAAAACCGTCAAATTGGGGAAGATCCGCCTTCCCTGGGGGACCAGACCCAATCCTTTCCGCGCGATCGACTCGGCGTTCAAACCCGAAATCGTCTCCCTGCGGAAAACCACTTTGCCGCTGCGGGGGGGAGTAATTCCCATGATGCTGGTCAAGGTGGTCGTTTTGCCCGCGCCGTTTCGCCCCAGCAGGCAGACCACTTCTCCTCGATTTACCGTGAAGGAAACATTGTGCAGGATATGGCTTTTCCCATAATAGGTATTGATCCCTGAAACTTGCAGAAGGGGATCGGCAAGCGCGGCCGGGGCTGTGCTCACGGCGGCTTTTTCCTCCAGGTAGAATCCTGCGAGATAAGCCTCCTGGACCTTGGGGTTTTGTTGAATCTCCTGGGGAGTTCCCTCGGCGATCACTTTTCCTTGGTTCAAAACCGTAATGCGGTCGGAGAGACTCAGCACCCGATCGATGTCATGCTCGATGAGCAGGAGGGTGTGTTCGCCCGAAAGCTGCTTGATGAGCTTAGCCACCCGGGTCCGCTCACGGGGAGATAGCCCGGCCAGAGGCTCGTCGAGGAGGAGCATCTCCGGGTTGGTGGCTAAGGAAAGGCCAATCTCCAGAAGCCGCTGATCCCCGTGGGAAAGGCTGCTGGCCTTCATCCCCTCCCGCCCGATCAAGCCTACCGTGGCGATGATCCGATCGGCCTCTTGATTGATCTCTTCCAGTTCCTCGGTGATCGAGAAGAAATTGAAGCGATGAGGGGTGCGGGCTTGGACTGCCACGCGGAGGTTTTCGAATACGGTCAAATCCTGGAATATGCTGATGATCTGGAAGGAACGGGAAACCCCTTTGGCCACCACCTGGTTGGGCATAAGCCCGGTGATCTCCTCCCCCTTGAACTTGACCTGGCCTCCGTCAATCGGGAGGAGGCCGGTGATGACGTTGAAAAGAGTCGTCTTCCCGGCTCCGTTGGGCCCGATAATCGATCTCAGCTCGCCTTTCTCCACCTCCAGGGTGACCCCATCCACTGCCGCGAGAGCCCCAAAATGTTTTGACACCCCCTGCAAAGCGAAGACCACATTCCCACTCGGTTGATAAACAGCCGCCGAGACCTGAACTTTCTCCTCTTCCTCAGGAACCACGGGAGTTCCAGGATTTCCCGAAGGGGCCGGGGCCGAAACAGCCTCCTGCTTCTGGCGAAAGGAGGCGACCAGGTCGACGAGGATCCCCACGATGCCATTGAAGGAGAATAGGACGAACCCCATGAAGATCACGCCGAAAAAAACCAGCCAGTTTTCGGTAAAGGAGCTGAGGATATCGCGGAGGAAGATGAAAAGGGACGAGCCCACGATCGGACCAAAGAAATTGCGCATTCCCCCCACCAGAGCCATGGCCGCAATTTCCCCCGAGGTGGCGACGTGCATGGTTTGAGGATAGGCGAAGTTTAGCAGGAGAGCGTAGAGAGCACCGGTCAGCCCTCCAAAAACCGTGGACAGAACAAACGCCATAAACTTGTAGTGCCGGGGGTTGTATCCCAAACAGAGAGTCCGCACTTCATTTTCACGGATGGCCTGAAGGACATGGCCGAAGGGGGAGTGCACGATTCGCCAGATGAGAAGGGTCGACAGGACCACCCAAATCCAACAAAAATAGTAGAAGGCCAGCTGATTGGAGAGGTCGACCTGAAAAAAAATAAGGTTCAGGGGATAGCGTTCGATTCCTCCAAGTCCATTTTCTCCCCCGGTTACGGCCGTGGCCCGGAAGACGATGTAGAAGAACATCATGGTAAAGGCGAAGGTCAAGAGAGAAAAATAGACCCCCCGTTTGCGCATAAGCAGAAAGCCGATGATGACTCCAGCGATCGTCGCGCCCAAAACCCCGCAGAGGATGGGCAGAAGGACCATTCCCTTGAACAGATGAATCTGGGAGAGGCCGCACAGGTAAGCCCCCAGGCCGAAGAAGGCTCCATGGCCGAAAGAGAGAAGGCCGGTATAACCCAGGAGGATATTGAAACCCAGGATCAAGGTTGTAAAAATTAAGATCTCATTGGCGATCGAGATCGTCGACTTGAGCTGCACCATCAGAAAAGGCAGAATCAAAAAGAAACCGAAAAGAACCAGCAGCGGGTGCTTTTGCCAAGGAGGACGGGGTGGAATATAAGGTCTTCGCGGTCGGTTCATTCGAATCGCTCCCATTTTTCTCCAAACAGGCCCCGGGGCCTTAGCAGGAGAATGACCGCCATCAGAATATACATGGCCGATTGAGCGATGGGGGGCCAGATCAGAATCGATAGGTTCTCGACTTCCCCAACCAGGAGGCCGGCGAGCACCGCCCCCCAGAAACTTCCCAGGCCTCCGATGACGACCACCACGAAGGCGATATTCCCTACGTTATCTCCCATGGCGGGCTGAACTCCGGCCAGAGGGGCTGCCAGAACCCCCGCAAATCCCGCCAAGGCTGCCCCGAGGCCGAAAACCATGGTCATGATCGGTTTCAGGCTGATTCCCAGGACGCGGACCATCTCCGGGTCCCGACTCCCGGCCCGGATGATCACTCCATAAGGGGTCTTTTCGATGAACCACCAGAGGCCCGCGATGATTCCTACGGAGCAGAGAAAGATGAAAACCCGGTAGCGAGAGAATTCAATCCCCAGGGAGGTCAGAGATTTGGCGGGTCCGGCAAAAAAATCGGGGATGAGGTAGGGGAAACCCGAAGGGCCCCAGATGATGCGGATCAATTGTTCTAACACCATGGCTAGGCCGAAAGTAAAAAGCAGGCCCCGGAGTGGATCCCCCACGTAGATTCGGCGAAGGAAGGCCGCCTCGATGATCATCCCCAGGAGTCCCACCAAGATCGGCGAGAGGACGAAGGAAGGCCAGTACCCCAGTTGCTGGGTGACCAGAACCATGGCATAGGCTCCGACGGCATAAACCACCCCATGGGCGAAATTTATGACCCCGATCATCCCGAAGATAACCGAAAGTCCGATGGCCATGAGCACATAGAGCGAGCCCATGACAATTCCGTTCATGAAGTAATAAATGAAATTTACCAGCGTCATATCTTCCTTCCCTTAAAAGGAATGGATTAAGGAGACCCGAAGGAAAGCCGGCCAGCCCATCCGTTCCTGCATCGAGCTGGCCAGCTTTCCATCTTTCACCAAGATTCCACTTTGCATTGATTTTCAGAATCCGGGATGGCGATGCCCGTCAAGGACTCGTTCTTGCCCGGAACTTCCTCGACGACCTCGAAGATATCCGTTTCCTTATCCGAGCTTTCCTCTCGGGTCTTCCCCCGGACCACATACATGGGCTGCATCAGCTGATGGTCCCAGGTGCGGAAGTAAAGCTCCCGGCCCTTGAGACAGTCGATCTTAATCGTCTCCATGGCCTGCCCGATCTTGGCTCCCGCCGTGCTGCCCGCTTTGGCAATGGCCGCCAGGATGGCTTTTGCGCCTACATAGTCGCACCAAGCTTGGTTTTCCGGGAGCTTGCCGTAGAGCTTCTTGAATTTTTCGGCCCAGTCCGCACTCTGTTTGTTTATGGTGTGGTACCAAACGAGGGGAAACATTCCCAGCACGTTGCCCACTCCGGCCTGCCAGGCTGGGGCCGTGTCACAGACTCCCCCGGCCAGGGGGAAAGTGAGTCCAAATTCACGGTATTGCTTGTAAAAATTGGTTTGGTCCGTGCCCGCCAGATTTTGGAAAACAGTGTCGGGTTTGCCGTTTTTGATCTTGATCAGGTAGGAAGAAAAATCGGTTGATCCGGTAGGAACCAGTTCGCTGCCCACCTCGACCCCTTTGTTCTTCTGCAGAAGGCCGCGGGAAACGCGCAGCAGATCGTGGCCAAAGGCGTAATCAGAGGTTACAAAGTACCAGCGGTTGAATTTTTTGTTCTTGATCAACCAGTTACCGATGGTGGTGACATACTGGGTGTTGCATCCTTCGGTGGAGAAGACATAACGGTGGCAGCGGTTGTTGCGGATTTCGTCCGAGTTGGACCCCGTATTGACGAAAACGACTTTCGCACGCTGTACTACGTCCCCAATGGCCAGGGCACAGGCGCTGCTCACTGTCCCCTGAATGGCATGAACTTTGTCTTTTTCGATTAGCTTTCGAGCTTTCTGCACCGCCACTCCGGGGTTCACCTCATCTTCCAAAATCAGCTCTACTTTGCGGCCCAAGACGCCTCCGGCATTGTTGACTTCGTCCACCGCCAGCAAAGCCCCGTGGTTCGCATACCAGCCCATCTGGGCCAGAAACCCTGTGCTGGGGGTAATTTGACCCAACTTGATGGGTTCGGCAGCCAGCGACTCTTTCCCCCGTGGACCGAAAAATCCGAGGGTCAGGGCGGCAACCCCCGCCCCTTTCATGAAGGACCTTCTGGTAATTCCATTCTTTCCTCTTCTCATGATCTCTCCCCCTTTATTCATGATTTATCTATGGTTGGGCATTCCCCCCTATCGAAAATTGGTCACCCCCTTTCTGCGGGATCCTCTTATGCCCGGGAAAAATTGCACCGAATGGATTGAGTCAGCGGAGCGAATTTCAGATACAGAAAAGAAACTTTATATTTTTTCGTGACGAAAGGTCCGCGGTTGGAACAGTTATCCGACTTCGGATGTTGAATTAGGTGATGCCTTGGGTTTACAGATACCTAACAATTATTCCTTCCCCAATTTTTTTGTCAAGGGAATTCTTCTGGCCCCTGCCCGCTTGGATGGCCTAATACATTCCGTATTCCAAAGCCGCCTCGAACATGGCCATCAGGTTCTTGGGGGGGACGTCCACCAGAACGTTGTGATCCGGGGAGAGCATGTACCCCCCGCCCTTTCCGTAGATGGAAATTTTTCTCTTCACTTCCTGCCTTACTTCCTCCGGGGTTCCTTTCGGCATTACTTGGTGGGTATCAATTCCTCCCCAGAGGGCCAGCTTGTTTCCTGCCTTGGCCTTGACTTTCGGCGCTTCCATGTCTCTGGCATTTGACTGCATTGGGTTGAGGACATCGACTCCGATGTCGATGAAATCCTCGATAAAGGCATACACCGATCCGCAGGTGTGCATGGCGATTTTGGCCTTCGTGCGGGTCTTGATGGTTTTGACCATTTTAGTCAGCAGCGGTTTGATCCGCTCCCG
>JAPLIW010000053.1 GCA_026388915.1 Deltaproteobacteria bacterium | reverse complement strand
CAAGATAAAGCTGGCCAAAGAAGCGATATCCAACAACAACTTTTCGATCTTAAAACCCAAGGTCGTTACCCTTGATGCTCTCGGGCTGGGAATCCTGATGGAGGAATTAAATCCTCTCTTGATTGATTTGCTAAATGAGATCAGGCCGGGGCATTATGCTGGAACATATCCGCCCCAGCGTTCTTACGAGGAAGAAATTTTCCGAAGCGAGCTTTTTGCCTTTCGGTGGGAAAGCAAGAGATTGGGATGCATGACCTACTTGAAGTTCACCCTTAGAGAAAACCGCTTATGGCTCATCTCTATCCACCAGGATCGGGTCGATCCTAAAGGAAGGTAATATGCGGGAGACGGTGATGAATTGTCCTCATGGACACAAGGAAATGAAAATAAAAAAATCCGAGGAAAAGGTTTGCTTTCGGGACGTCCAGTTGTCGATTCCGGTGGAACAGTATGTTTGCCCGGAATGCGGAGAAGAAGCGGGAACGATTGACCAGGCCGCGGCGATCCAGAAGTCCATTGCCGATGCCTATCGAAAATCTGCTGGTTTGCTGACTGGTAAAGAGATCGTTGAAGGACGCAAGAAATTGAACCTTACCCAGGATGACCTGGTCAAAAAAATGAGCGTGGGAATCGCCAGCATCAAACGGTGGGAAGGGGCCGGCATTCAAAGTAAGTCCATGGACCAGGCTCTGCGTTCGGCCTTGCATGGGCAAAACACGGGGGATTCGTGTACGGGAAACCGCAGCTTCTCTCTCCCGCGAATAAAATTAGTCTTCGTGGAATTGGAAAAGGCCCTTGGAAAGAAGCTGCTGAAGAAGAATGATAAAATGCTATTTGCCGCTAAATATCTTTGGTATGCCGACATGATCGCTCACCGGGAAACCGGGCAAAGCATGACCGGAGCGACTTATGCCGCACTTCCCTTAGGCCCTCAGCTCAATAATTATCGAGAGCTGATTGAAGACATCATCAAGGCGGACCCATCAAGCGATGAACCCTTGAGCCCGGAAGAGAAAAGAATCCTCACCCGGGTGGCCTTGAGATTCCCCCGGGAGCAGCTGGTTCTCAAAGCCGCCCATGGAGAGCCTGCCTGGAAGAAAAAGTCCAATGGCCAACTTATTCCTTACACAGATTCAGGCGAATTAACAGCTCTATAGCCAAAAGACTGCCAATCCACCCTACTCACCCCTGCCTTTCTCCCGCACGAGACTATGTCATAATTCGTCATGCCCGCGGAGGCGGGCCCTGTACCTAGTATGGTGCAGGGCGGGCATCCAGTCAGTTGGAGACAACAACAATTTCAAGGACCTGGATTCCCGCTCCCTGCTTAAAACATGCAGGGACAGGCTTCGCGGGAATGACGGTGTTATGCCCATAATGTTATCCCCATTACGACACAGTTTCCACAGAGAGAGGGAAATAATCTCCGGTTTCAACTGCGAATTTCTTGCATTATTCTCCTAATTTTATTACAATTTCCTCACCATCCATCCGGGGGTTTCATGAAACGGGAAGAAACGTACCTCTCACTGGCCGATCGGATCCGGAGCCTCAAGGAGAAGGGAAGGTTTGCCGAGGCGGAGGAGGAAATCCAGAGAGAGCTGAAAAAGAATCCCGATCAGCCCTTCCTTAAAATGAGCCTGGCCGACCTTTGTCTAAGGCAGGATCGTCTGGCCCAAGCCAGAATCCTGGTCGAAGAAGTTCTCTCCCAAGACCCCCAGCATGCCCAAGCCTTAACCGTCCTGGGAGACCTCCTGCTCAAGCAGAACTCCCCCCGGGAAGCGCTGGAGTGCTTCCGCCAGGCCCTTGCCCGGGAACCCCGCGATTACCTGGTTCTCAAGTCCGCCCGGGCCTTGAAGGAGATGAAGCGCTTTGCCGAGGCTTTGGAGGAACTGGAAAAAGTACTCGTGGTGAAGCCGAAGAATGTTCCTTTCCTGAAAGAAAAAGGTTTGCTGCTGAACAAAATGAAAAGGTTCGGCCAGGCGCTGGAGGCCTTCGAGAAGGCGAAGGAAATCTCTCCCGGTGATTCCTTTGTCCACGCAGAAATCCTCCGTTTGAGAAGCCGGGAGCGGCCCGAGGGGCAGGTTGTGAAGGAGCTGCAAAGGGTCGTATCCATGGAGTCGAAGAAGGACGACGCCCAGATGCACGGGCTCCTGGGCCAGAAGCTCAAGGAGGCCGGCCAGGTCCGGGAAGCGGCCGCGGAATACCGAATGGCATCCTCCCTGGACCCCCGGAATCTCTTTTTCCTCAAGCAGGAAGGATTTTGCCATAACCGCGACAAGAATTATGAAGAGGCCCTTCGCTGCCTCGGAGAAGCGCTGCGCCGCGACCCTGCCGATTCGGTG
>JAPLIW010000516.1 GCA_026388915.1 Deltaproteobacteria bacterium | reverse complement strand
AATGACAAAGGCCCGGGTCACTCTTTCCTTTTCCAGAATCTCCAGGGTTTTGACGGGGTCAAAACGCTTCACCATGATATGCTTACCGCCCTTGGCCAGGAGATAATGGGGCGTCCCCCAGCCGTTCACGTGGAAAAGGGGAATGAGGTGAATTTGGATATCCGTCTCCCGCACCGTCATCATGGACATGGCGCACAGGGCGTGGAGGTAGAGGTTGCGGTGGGTCATCATCACCCCTTTGGGGTTTCCGGTCGTCCCGCTGGTGTAAAAGATCTCTGCCGGGTCATCTTCTCCGAAGGGATACTCCCCCGGAGGATAAGACCGCTCGGCGGGAGCGCCCTGCAAGAGCTCCTCGTAATTCCCCTGAATCCATCCCGGCAGTCCGGGATTCTTTTCCAAGGCGAGGAAATGTTTCACCGAAGGAATCTTTGCCCGAATGGAGTCGATGACTGGGACAAAGTCCTTATCCAGGAATAGCACCCGGGGCGTCGATTCATTAATGATGTATTCGAAGTCCCTGGCCGCCAGCCGGATGTTCAGCGGCTCCAGGATGGCCCCCATGATCGGGGGGGCGTAAAACAATTCCAGGAGACGGTGACAGTTATATCCCAGGTAAGCCACTCGGTCCCCCCTCTGAACTCCGATTTTTGCGAGAGCGTTGCTGATTTTCCTCGTGCGCCGGCAGAATTCCCCGTAGGTAAACCTCTCCCCTTCGCACACCACCCCTTCTTTGTCCGGAAAAATTTTCTCCACGTACTCGAAAAAACGAACCGGTGTTAAAGGAATGATCATCTCCGCCTCCTTTATATCAGCCTGGATCGGCAGGCAAAAGAATTTGAAAGACCTAAAATAATGTCCTATTATCCTCAAAAAGATTGGATTAATCAAGGTTTTCGGAGGCTTTATGCGGCAAGGGAAGAAGAATATTTTGTTAAAGGCAGAAAAATATGCTAGGAGAAAGCAGCAAGAAATAACCTAATGGGACACGGATAAACACGGATGAGGCATTAGGGGCAAAATCCGAACCCAGGAGGAAGCTTATTTGAGCTTTGAGGGTTGTAAAGCTTTTCTGATTCGTAGAATTGATTTTTATAGGCTCTCTGCGTAATCTGCGGATAAATAGTCTTTACTTTGGACAACTCCCTGCCAATGAAAAATTTAGTGGAAAAAATCGTCTCCGGCGGGCAGACCGGGGTGGACCGGGCGGCGCTGGACGTAGCCCTGGAGCTGGGTATTCCCTGCGGGGGTTGGTGTCCCCAGGGCCGGAGGGCGGAGGATGGAAGGATTCCGGACTCCTATCCTTTGCAGGAGGCTTCCTCCCCGGATTACCCCTTGCGGACGCGGCTGAACGTGGAGGATTCGGATGGCACTCTGGTTATCGCCAATGGTTCTCCCAAGGGGGGAACCGCCTTGACCCTGAAATTGTCCAAACAGCTCAACAAGCCTTTTCTTCTGGTCGACCTGGCCAGGAGGGCAGACCCATCCGAAGTTCAACAGTGGATCCAGAAAAACCAAATCCGGATTCTAAACGTGGCAGGCCCCCGGGAAGGAGAATCAGTGGGGATCTTCGAAAAGGCTTCAGCCTTTTTGGTGGAGGTTTTGACATCCCTGTCTGAGAAATAAAGATTTTTTTCGGTTGTAGAATACTGCCCTCGGCAGCAGGTTTTGTTATCCCTGCAGGCTTGCGAAGTCCCTTTCTTTTCTTCGATGACACAGCAGCAGGAATCGCTTTTGCGTCCCAGCATGGAATTGATAACCGCGTTGGCGCAGCCCACTCCGGATTTGACTGTAATGGCACCGGCCGGGCAATTCTGCGCGCAGGCCCCGCACTCCATGCAGGCATCCCGGTTCTCGATCTGCACTTTGCCCCCGTTCAGACTCAGGACCGCTTGGGGACAAACCTCCAGGCACATCCCGCAGCGGACGCATTTATCCTCGAAAACCCGCAGCGTGGTGACGTCCTTCAAATAGACCATGCGATTCATTTTCCGACTCCTTTAAATGGATGGCACGCAGATTTTCGAAGATGAACACAGATAAACACAGATAAGAAATTATTCTCTTAAATTTTAGACATTTTGGGCATTCTAGGCACTTTAGGCATTTTTCTTCTGCGTTTATCTGTGTCCAATTAAATTCATAAATAAAAAAGAGAACCCAGCCAGAGCACCAGCCCGAGGGCTGCGCCTCCGATCTCCAGGGGCAAAGCCCAGCGCATTTCCTTTTTAACTCCTGACAAGGAAGTGTAGGTCGAGGCGCCGGTGAAATTCATGGCCAGGTAAGCGGTAAGCGCCGGGACCAGGAGAACCCAGGCCAGCCTCTCCAGGACGCCCGCCCACTTCATTCCTCCGCCGCCGAAGACGACCAGAAGAAAGACGATTCCCAAGGCACTCAAGAAAAACCCCTTCAGGGCGAAAGCCCGCCCGGGCAGATAGGGCAGGAGCAAGGGGGTCAGGACCGCGCCCAGAATCAGGGAGAGGATGAGGGCAGCAACGGTGAAGGTCCCATGCGTCATGGCGTTTTGCCAGAAGCCCCCTCCGCCGGCAAGGCCCCCCAGGAGAAATAAAGCAGGGAGGAGAAAAACCAGCGGCTTCAGGATGTGGACCAATTCGATCGGGATGAGTACCGCTCTTTCCCATGCGGTAAAAGCCTTGCGTCTCATTTCCGGAGTGGCTTTCTTCCCCGCCTCCATAAAGGCGGGCAGGTCTTTGGCGAGAATCGGTCCGTAGATGACCTTGAACCCGGAAAGCTTTTTAACCAAATGAGCGGCCACCCCCGGCCCGCCCAGTTGGGGAAGAATCAACTCCCGGTGGTCCACCACCTTCTCCAGGCCGCTCACCCGGATGCGCTCCACCAGCTCCTGGGTTCCGAAGGTCCCCTTCCCTGCGGCGCACCACACATTGATCCCTTTGGTGTCCAGCACCAGGATCCAGAAACTCCTGTTCGGCAAAGCCTGGCGCAGGCGGTCAAAGGTCAACTTGTAATTTGCGGTGACCAGAACCGATGAAGACGGATCGGGATTCCCCAGCGCATAAAGCCCGGGGTCGATGACATATCCCATCCGGCCGATCCCCCACCGGACTTTCCAGGCCCCCTTCTGATCTTCCCATTTCAGGGAGGAGGAAACCCGGGGTATTTTCCCAGCCGGGGTCTCCACGGACCCGACGACAAAAACCTGATCCAATCTCGGCAGGCCCGCCCGGGCCTGGGGTTTGGGGGGTCAGCAACTCCCCGGGGTGGGGGCCAACGGCAAGGATTCGATCACCGGGAGGCTATCTTTGGGCGTTTCTCTGACATCAGCCATTCCTCTCTCCTTTCGCATGCGTCTTTCGACTTTCGCGAGCTTTGCAGGCGTCCTGCACGGCGTTCAAAAAAGTCTGGGTGGCCCCGTAGATTTTCCTTCTTTCTGCCGGCGG
>JAPLIW010000506.1 GCA_026388915.1 Deltaproteobacteria bacterium | reverse complement strand
GGATCGGCCACCAGCGAATCCACCAGCTCCTTCATGTTGCGGTGGATGATCTCATCCCGCCGGTTGACCCCGGCCTGCAGACGACGCTCGGCGAGCCGGGCGAATTCGTCGCGGTGCTCAGCCAGCCAGTGGTCCACCGCTTCGGGGTTGCCCAACAACCGGGGCGGGATGCTCAGGGGGGAGGGCGTTTTGATCACCTGTTCCTGCGCCGCAAAGATGACCCCCCCGGAGTTGACCAAGAAATCCGATGCAATGAGTGTCCCTCGCTGCCAGTAGACGGCGCGCTCCATGCGCATGCGGGCGGCGCGACGGGATGGATCGGGTGACGCTCCATGCGCATGCGGGCGGCGCGACGGGATGGATCGGGTGAGTAGGTGTTGGCGCCTTCGACAATCATGGCCCAGCGGCCGGCGCGGTCCACGGTCATCGAGGGATGGGTTCCGGCATCTGTGCCCAGGTAGTGGGCGATGGGCGCGGCCGGCACCAGGCAAAAGGCCGACTCGCGCAGCAGGTCGTCGGCAGCGGTGGCGAATTTGGTGCCGGAGCCGCGCCTTTCGGCGAGGCGCTGAATGAAGTAGGGATAAATCACCAGGCCGGCGGCGTCCCGCATCGCCAAGAGTTCGCTGATGGGCAGGCCATCTTCGTCGTACAGGTAGCCGCCGGCATCGGAGATGCCGATGATGCGCGGGGGGGTGGGCCAGGCGGCCAACATGCGGGCGACGTGGGCGCCCACCGCGCCGAAACCCTGGATGAGGACGGTAAGATCGGCCCGCGCGGGGATCACCAGATTGGCGAACTGCGGCAACGCCTTCAGCCGTAGCATCTCTTCCAGCAGGGTCGCGATGGCGATGACCACCCCCCCGGCGGCAGCGCCCAGTTGGTCGATGCGGTTGCCGCCCATATCGACCGGTTTGGAGACGGCGCAATCCAGTCCGTTTTCCACGGCGATCGTCTTCATGTCGGCGTCGTCAGTGCCCACGTCAGGGCCGGGCAGGTAGGTGTCGCGGTAGCGGTAAAGCAGGCGGGCGAAGCGGCGGATGATCTCGGTATGCTCGGCTGGGCTGAGGGTGCGGTCGGGGGCGACGATGCCGACCTTGCCGCCGCCGAACGGCAGGTCGGCCGCGGCGTTCTTCAGGGTCATGCCCCGCGCCAGGTTGAAGACGGTGAGGGGGGTGATGTCGGGCAGCATGCGAATCCCGCCCATCGCCGGCCGCCCCATGGCCAGGTTGTCCACCACCAGGTATCCCCCCCCTTCGATCTGGCTTTCCTCGTCCCACATGCAAACGACCAGCCGTGGCCCCAGCCGGTCAACTCCAATGCCCAACCGATGCAGGCGTTCCAGGTCCGTCGACCGGAACTCGATGAAGCGCAGCGGGCCCCGTGCTTGCAAGCGGTTGCGCCACGTGCTGTCGGGCAACACCTCATGCAGGAATTGATCCATCTGCTTGGGGATCATCTGTCTCTCCCTCCATTGCAAGACATTGAGAAATGGGGGTTATCAAATCGGACGCAGTAAGCCTCACGGCCCTCGATTTTCTTCTTTACCTTGCCGCCGGCTTCACCGCCGAGACTTTCAGGCTGGCCACCGATTTGGCCAAGTCCTTGGCTTTCTCTTGGGAAAGGTTCAGGTTCTTGACGATTTCCTTTGCCGTGGGATCATTGGCGTACAGCTCCACGGGGAAGGTCTCTTCCCCCAGCACCCGGGTTTCCTGGAACCCCGCCTCGCGGATCGCTTTTAAATACCCCTCCTTGCTGATGGCTCCGGCCACGCAGCCCAGGTAGGCGGTCACGGATTTCTTCACCTCTTCCGGAAGCTCCTTCAACAGAACGATGTCCGACACCATAAGCCGGCCGCCCGGTTTGAGCACCCGGAAAGCTTCCTGGAAAACCCTCTTCTTGTCCGGGGCGAGGTTGATCACGCAGTTGGAGATGACTACATCTACATGGTTATCGGCCACCGGCAGGTTTTCAATCTCCCCCAGCCGGAACTCCACATTCTTATAGTCCCCCTTCCCGATGTTTTCCCGGGCTTTATCCACCATCTCCGGGGTCATATCCACCCCGATGACTCTCCCGCCCGGACCTACCTGGTTGGCCGCCAGGAAACAGTCGAACCCGGCTCCCGCTCCCAGGTCGAGGACCACTTCCCCTTTTTTCAAGGAGGCAAGGGCCACGGGGTTTCCGCAACCCAGGCCCAGGTTGGACCCTTCCGGGACGACCGCCAGCTCTTCTTCGTGATACCCGATCTTTTTGCTGATTTCCTGGATCAGGTCCGGGCCGCCGCAGCAGGAAACCTTCGGCCCGCAGCAGGAGCCGGATTTTTGCGCAACCTGGCCGTAGCCTTCCCTTACGACTTTTTTGATTTCTTCTTCTTTCATTTCTCCACCTCCGTTATTTCGTTTCGGTTTTGGATAGATCCTGCATCATCGGACTAAGAAAATCCCGGATTCCCCCGGCCAGGGAATCGGCTTTAATCAAAGTAAAGCAACATACAGCCCCCTCCTTTTCCCAGCTGATGAGCGCCAGTTTATCCCCGGGCTGGATTCCGGCTTTTTCCCGCAATTCCTTGGGGAGAACCATCTGGCCCCGTTCGTCCACGCTGATCAGGGATTCCACCCGGCAACAACTGACGTTTTTCCCTCCCAAGGCTGAACACTCCTTTTTCGCCTTCTTGACCATGGTCGACCTCCTCAATAAAATATATCAGAAAATTATAAATATTCAGTATATTCTGATTATACTGATAAATATAATCAAACGGAAAGGATTTGTCAAGTCCTTTTTTCCATCGATTGTCTTCCTCTGGCGCTTGGAAGGGAAGATGATAACCTTGGATTCTCAACTCGGAAGGAGAAAAAGGTGGCTGCCGGGGTTCCAATAGGCTTCTAAAACTTCAGGACCTTCTTTTCAATTCCATAATAAAGGGCAAGGCCGGCGAGATACGCCACCCCCATGTTCCACATAGCCAGACCGGCGGTGGCCAGCATGATATAAACGTCGGAACGCTGGTTGCCGATGTCTTTGCTGATGGATGCCAGTTCCAGGCCGGTAAAGAAAAGGATCACCCCGAGGATGGCGGGAGGAAAGAACTTGAAAATCGTAGCCACGGAGTCGCTGAAGAAGAGCCCGAGAATCAAAACAATTATCCCCAGCATGACCAGCGCTCCGCCAGTGCGTGCCCCGAAGCGGACATGGCCGGCCATGCCTCCGGCGCCGTGGCAAAGGGGGATGCCCCCGATGGCCGCGCTGAAGAGGTTCATGATCCCGTGGTCCACGGCAATCGTTTTTACTTTTGCCGGCCTATCCGGGAAGAGTTCGTTATTTTCCTCGGCCGTGACGATAATGGCGTTTCCTAGCGTTAAAGGGGCCTGGGGTAGCCCCAAAATAAGCGTCCCGGCAATGAGATCCTGCCAGGTGATTCTGCCCAGGTAAACCTCCGGGATTCTCAAACGGGCAGAGATTTGCGTAAGCTCATTCCAAAGGGAAGGGTTCGAAATCAGGGCTACACTCAT
>JAPLIW010000024.1 GCA_026388915.1 Deltaproteobacteria bacterium | reverse complement strand
CTTTTTATCGAAAAGGAGGCCAAGATGCCCGCTCCGACAAAAGAGGAAACCCTTCTCATGATCCTGAAAGAGTCGGCGGTAAAGAAATACGGGGAGGAACGGGCCAAGGTCCTTGAACCTCCCCTTCAGGATCTCGCCCGGGCCCTCGTCGCTGTCGAGAACTACCCCCTTGAATTGGAGGAGGAACCTTCTTTTGCACGGTGAACAAGGCGAAGAGCATAGAGCATGGAGCGAAGGGCAAAAACATGATCCAATATTGATGATCTTGTAAAAAGTCTCTTAAAGCGTCACCCCGGCGAAAGCCGGGGTCCAGAACATCTTGAAATAACTGGATTCCGGCTTTCGCCGGAATGACGAATTTTATGGAATTTCGACTTTTTACGAGATCATCAATATTGGAATATTGGGAAAACCATTTTCTTTTCCCACCATTCCATGATTCCATTGTTCCATTCTTCCATTCCTTTTTCCTCTTTAACCTCTGCGTTTTCCGCGATCTCTGTGGTGATAAATAGAGGTCGTTATGTATTCGACAAAATTCATTCAGCAGGAAGCGGAGAAGTGTTCGGGATGCGGAATCTGCGCGGCAGTCTGCCCGGTGTTTCGCGAGTTGCAAAGGGAGACTTACAGCTCCCGGGGAAAGACGGAGGTTGCCCGAGCCCTGGCCGCGGGTGAACTTCCCTATTCCGCTTACACGGAAGACATTTTTTCCAAGTGCCTCCTCTGCCTGACCTGCAAGGGGGCCTGTCCGGCCGGGGTGGACCAGGGCAACCTGGTCCTGGGGATCCGGGCCGAGCTGGCCAAGCGGAGGGGATTGCCCCTTTCCAAGAGAATTGCCTTCAAGTATCTGCTCAAAAATCGCTCCCTCTTCGGAAAGTCCTTGAAGGCCTTTTCCTACCTGCAGATGTTCTGGCGCCCGAGTGAGGATGGAAAGGTACGGCATCTTCCCTTCTTTCTTTCGGCCTTCGGCAAAGGGAGATTGATTCCGGATTTGAGCCCCACCCCCCTGCGCAGGCAATATCCGGAGGTGATTCCCCCCTCCCCGGGGCCGGCGAAAATGCGGGTGGGTTTTTTCACCGGCTGTTTCATCGATTTCGTGGACCCCTCCATCGGGCGGTCGCTCATCCGCGTCCTGGGCCGCCACGGGGTGGAAGTGGTCTTCCCCAAGAAACAGACCTGCTGCGGCATTCCGGTCTTCATGTCCGGCGACCTGGAGAACGGCCTGGACCTGCTGAAAATCAACCTGGAGGCCTTTGCCCCCTACGACCTGGATGCGGTGGTCGTCGCCTGCGCGACCTGCGGGACGGCCCTGAAGGAGAACTATAAAACTCTGGCCGAAGGGGAAAGCCAGGAACTGCAGGAGCGGGTGAAGGCTTTCGGCAGCAAGGTGATGGACATAGCCGAGTTCCTCACGGAAAAAATCCAGCTCACCCGGACCGAGGAGAAGGCCGCTCGAAAGGTCACCTACCACGACCCCTGCCACCTGAACCGGAGCCAGGGGATCAGCTCTCAACCGAGGAAGATTCTGAAGGGGCTTCCGGGGGTGTCGCTGGTGGAAATGCGCGACCCGGGACGATGCTGCGGCGGAGGGGGGTCTTTCAGCTTCTACAACTACGACCTCTCCAAACAGATCAGCCGACGCAAGGTGGAGGACATTGAAGGGACCGGGGCGTCGACCGTGGTCACCGGCTGCCCCGGCTGCATGCTCCAGTTAAAGGATCAACTGGGGCAGAAAGGATTGCCGGTAGAAGTCAAACATCTCATCCAAATCGTGGACGAGGCCGGGGCCTAAGAGCAGGGAGCAAAAACCCTAATGACCCAACCCTCTGCTTTGTGCTCTCTGCCCTATGCTCATTTTCTCGGGATATATTCAAACGAATCCAGGATTGTCTTGAAGGCCTCGTGGTCGTTCTTCCCTTCCTTGTCTAAAATCATGTAGAGAATAAAAATCTGGTAGGGCTCGACAAAAGCGTAAATCCATCCCTGCTCGCGTTTGACTCCCTTGGCTGTGTAGGTGACGTAATTCTTGGCCGCATAGGGGACCCCTTTCAAAGAGGGGCGCTCGGTGGGACCCACCGTTGTTTTCAGTTCTTTCCCCAGGTCCTCCTTCAATTCGTCCTGCATCTCTCCGGTTACCGCATTGGCAAGTGTTTCGATTTTCTGCTGGTCGAAAGTCGAATAACGGTCGGCGGGTGCGAAGTCGATCTGCAGGTTGGACTGAGTCTCCGGGTTATAGAGAAATACCTCGGATTCCTGGAGTCCGTCTTTCTCGTATCCCAGATCGATCATGAACTTGGGATATTCAGTGCTTACCTCCCAGCCCGGGGGAGCCGCCACATTGAAGGGATACCGGATGCCGGTGAATTGATTCCCTTCGATCTTGCCCACCGGGGCTTTCATGTCCACCTGGACCGTTTCCCGGACCGGAACCCCGGCGCAGCCGATGGAGAAGACCAGGATGAGCAGGAGAGTCCAGAGCCAGTGAACTTTTCTCATTTTCATTTTAGCCTCCGGTGTATTTAGGGATGGATACCAGGACCTGACAAGAGACGATTTTAAGGCTTATAAATATTGATGGTCTCGTAAAAAGTCTCTTGGAGCGTCACCCCGGCGAAAGCCGGGGTCCAGACGTCGTCCCGACGAAAGTCGGGAACCATCTCATAGACTGGATCCCGGTTTTCACCGGGAACCC
>JAPLIW010000587.1 GCA_026388915.1 Deltaproteobacteria bacterium | reverse complement strand
GATCATCTCCATCGCCTCGCGGTGGGAGATGGGAGCTACGCGGACGGAAACTTCGCCGAAGACCTCCACGAAAATGCCTCCAAGGCCCACCAGGACCACGGGCCCGAATTGATCATCCTGACGCCCCCCGACGATCAGCTCCCTTCCGCCGGTGACCATGGATTGGATGAGGACCCCTTCAATCCTGGCCTCGGGATATTCCTGGCGGATCCGCCGGATCATATCCTGGTAGGCATCCACGACCCCGGCTTCGCTCCGCAGGTTCAGCTGCACGCCGCCCACATCGGACTTGTGGGAGATCTCCTGAGAGATTACCTTCATGGCCACTGGAAAGCCCAACTGCTTGGCCGCCTGCACGGCTTCCGTTTCGTTGGAAACAGGGATCCCCCGGACCATGGGGATTCCATACCTACCCAGAATCTCGGCCGCCTCATGGATAAAGAGATCCCGTTTCTCCCTCCGGGCCTTTTCCAGCAAGGGCCTCACCTGCTCTTTGTCCACCGGGAAGGAGGGAATCTCCGCCGGTTGGCGCAGGCGCTGGCTCTCGGCATAATGCCGGCGGTTGATTCCCAGGGCCCGAACCGTCTCCACCACCTGGGTGAAGATGGGATAGTTGAAATTCCGCTTCAGGTAGTTCACTTCCTGGTCTTCCGTGGAAACATAGATGGCCACGGGTTTGTCATATTTTTGCGAAAGCTCCATGACCTTCTGGAAAAGCTCCCTGGAGCGCGGGCCTTCAAAGGTGGCATTGAAGGTGTGGAGGAAAACGATCCCGTCCACCTCCTTCTGGGCCAGGGTCCGGTCGATGATCTTCACATAGATCTCCAGGTCGAAGAGGTCGCCCAGGTCGAGGGGGTTGGTCAGTTTGATCACAGAGGCGCGAAAATGTTTTTCGATCTCCTCGAGGAATTCTCTGGGGAAGGAAGCCAGGGAAAACCCGGACATCTCGCAGGCATCGGCGGCAATCACCGCGTGGCCCCCGGAGCGGGAGATGATGGCCAGGTTGTTGCCCCGCATGGGAGGGAGGCGAAGAATCTTCAAATCGTTGCCCAGGGTGGTGGCGTCGTGGACGCGGACGATCCCGCACTGGCGGAAGGCGGCATCCACCACCCGGTCGTTGCTGGAAAGGGAGGCGGAGTGGGAAGAGGCGATGGACTTGCTGAAGTTCCCGATGTTGGCCTTGAAGGCGATGATGGGCTTGGGAGACTTCCGGGCCACATCCATCAGCTTTTTCCCATCCTGGATCCCCTCCAGGTAGAGGAGGATGTATTTGGTGCCCGGGTCTTCGATGAAGTATTCCAGAAGCTCTTCGGTCTGGACATTCAGCATGTTCCCCGCGGAGACGAACTTGTTCAGGCCCAGCCCCTCGTTGGCCATGAGGTTAAGGACCGACATGCCCACTCCTCCGCTCTGGGAGATCATGGAGATGTCGCCCGCCCGGACGATCCTGCGCAGGGGCGGGAAGGGGGTGCATAGACCGGTTTCGATGTTGATGACCCCGATGCAGTTGGGGCCGACAAAGCGAATCCCCCAGCCGGAGGCCACCCGGATGATCTCTTCTTCGATTTTTTTCCCTTCTTCCCCGAATTCCCGGAATCCCGAGGACTCGACCACGGCCCGCCGAATTCCTTTCTGCCCGCATTCCTCAAGAATCCCCGGAATCGTCCGCGCCGGCGTGAGAATCACCGCCAGGTCAATAGGGTCGGGGATGTCCAGGACCGATTTGTAGATTCTCCTCCCGGCGAAGGCCCCGCCTTTCGGCCCCACTTCATAGATGATTCCCTGGTAGCCGAATTCGGTGAGGTTGAAGACAATCCCTCGGCCCATGTTGTCCGCAGAATTGGAGACGCCGATCACCGCCACGCTCTGGGGATAGAAGATCTCTCGCATGGAAAACTCCTTATATCATGTTGAAATAACTTATATTTCAAACCCCTGGGTTTCTAAAATAACCCAATACCAAGGGAAAGGCAAGCCGCTTTGACTCCGGCCACGGTGGGGGGTTCAATCCTCTCCGGGGTTTAAAGAATGCAGGCTTAACCTGACTCGGTCCGGTGAGGCATAGAGCCGGTTGATTGCCCAACCGCGAAAATACAGTGGTTTTCCCCCACAGATACGGGATTTACCCCATTTACTTTCATTTATAAATTTGATTATCGTAATTTTTGTTTTTAAAAATTTCTTGGGAAAAAATCGATTTGTATAGGGGGACATAATCTGGGAACGGAACAGCGATCCGCCGCCCGGAATCATCAAAGACGACTTTACCTGGATCCTGGCTTTGCAGTATACTTTTTAATCCCGCAGGGGCAAAATCATTAGATGAGAGGAGGAAGGCATGTTAAAGGAATTTAAAGAATTTGCCATGAAAGGGAATGTACTGGACATGGCGGTGGGTATCATCATCGGCGCCGCTTTCGGGCCCATCGTAAATTCCCTGGTAAACGACGTGATCATGCCGCCCATCGGCCTGCTGCTGGGGAACGTGGATTTCTCCAACATCTTCGCCGTTCTCAAGGAGGGCAAGGCGGCGGGGCCTTACGCTTCCATAGCCGCCGCCAAAGCAGCCGGGGCCGTGACCATGAACTTCGGCCTGTTTGTAAACACCATCATCAACTTCTTGATCGTTGCCTTTGCCGTCTTTATTCTGGTGAAGAACGTAAACCGGTTCCGGAAGAAAGAGGAAGAGGCGCCCACGAAGAAGGACTGCCCCTTCTGCCTTTCCAGCATTCCCATCAAAGCAACCCGCTGCCCCAGCTGCACTTCAGAGCTAAAAGCAGCGTAGAGCGGAGAGCATGGAGCATAGGGAGAAGGAAGGAGTTACGATGAGCGAGGCTTAGAAAAAAAGTGCTGGGTGCTGCGTGCTGAGTCCCGGGGTAAAGACCTGGGGCGCAGAAAGGAAAGCAACCCAGCTGTTCAATTAAAAAGGGGACCCAGATTTAAGCCCGGGTCCCCTTTTTTTGCTATGCCCTGATGGGGCCGATATTCACCTGACCGTAATATAATCTTTGATTGCGCCGTAGGTCCCTTCTTTAATCCCCTTGACCTTCATGACGTCTTCCGGTTTTTGGTACGGCCGCCCGTCGATGATCGCCTGCGCTTTCACCGGGCCGATTTCCGGAAGGGCCTCAAGCTGCTCTTTGGTGGCGCTGTTGATGTTTACCTTCTGTCCCGGGGCCAGCTTGGGGGCGGCGGCTTTCTCCGCCACCTTGGCCTTCTCGGCGGCAGCGGGCTTGGCCTTTTCTTTGGCTGGTTTGGCTTTCTCCGGCTTGTCCGCCTTATCGGGCTTTTCGGCAACTTTCGCGGCGGGCTTCTCCTTGGCCGGTTTGGCCGGCTTGGCGGCCGGGGCTGCGCGGCCGACGGTCACGAAAGGCTTTAAGTCCTGGATGGTTTTGGCCGAGACCCCCGCCTTGGATAATTCGTCCACCGACTTGTAGGGGCGATTTTCGATGATCTTTTTGGCTGTGGCCGGCCCAACCCCTTTGAGCGACTCCAGTTCCTTTTCAGAGGCCTTATTCAGATCGACGCGATCCTTTTTGGCCTGGGCGTAAGTTAAAGAGGGGTTCAGGGCGAGGGCCAGCATGAACGCCATGGCCGCAATCAAGAGGATGTAAAGAGGGAAAGCAGTTTTTTTCACACCGATCTCCTTTCTGAGTTAATGGGGTAGATTCAGTTTGGGTTAATACCCAGAAAATCAAAATTCGGCAATCTTTTTCTTCATCTCCATCAGTTGTTCTTCGAGTAAGCTGCCGTCCGGAATCCTGCCCTGAGGGGTAAGCTTGTCGATGATCTCCGGCAGAATGCTGGCCAGCCCCCCGGAGATTTCTTCCTGAGGAATTCCCGCCTTTTCCGAATACCCCCGAATCCGGTCATTCCCCAAAGCCTTCAGAATCTGCTCCGGGGAAATGGGCATGTTCTTTCCTGTCCCGATCCAGGAGTTGATGATATCCTCCATTCCTCTGCCCTTAAAGGATTCCGCCCATTTTGCCTATTTCTTCTTGGGAGATTCCTTGGCGGCGGGTTTGGCGGGTTTTTCTTTGGCCGCCTCTTTCACCTCGACGGATACGGCTATCATTTTGTACATAACGGTGACCTTGGCCCCCTTTTTGATCTCTCCGCCGGTTACCTTTACGTCTTTATCGAAGGCAATTTCGTGTTTCTCGTCCTTCCCCTTCAGCACGGTGATGTGGTCCCCGTCAAACTCCAGCACCGGGCCCGTCACCTGGTAGCTCTTGGGGGCGCCCGCCAGGGCGAAAGAAGCAATCAGCAGAACCAGTCCGACCACCATCAGGATCCTCTTCATAAATACCCTCCTTTATTTGGGATTTGCGAAAAAATGATAGAACAGCCGGCCCGAAAAGTAAACAAAATCTTTTTCATCGCCCGCGGCTTCCCCCAAAAATAGATCCCAGAACGCCCCGGATGATCTGCCGGCCGATCTGGCTTCCCATGGCATGGGCGGCGCTCTTGGCTACGGCCCCGACGATGATTTCCGTCTGGGATTTCGGGGCCGCACCCCGGCCTCTGGCGGGGGGGGCTGCTTCCGCTTGGGCCTGTTTTTCTTCCGCCCTCGATTTGAGTTTTTCGAAGGCCGATTCCCGGTCCACAACCTTTTCATAATGGCCGTAGAGGGCTGACCCCTGGATGATTTTGGAGCGTTCTTCCGGGATGAGGGGGGTCATGCGGCTCCGGGGTGGATAGATCAGGGCCCGCTCCACGACCGTGGGGGCGCCCTTTTCATCCAGGACGGATACGAGGGCTTCTCCCACTTCCAGCTCGGTGATGACTTTCGCCACATTGAGTTTGGGATTGGTGCGGAAAGTGTCCGCAGCCGCTTTGACCGTTTTCTGGTCCCGGGGAGTGAATGCCCGGAGGGCATGCTGCACCCGGTTCCCCAGCTGACCCAGGACAGTCTCGGGAAGATCCAGGGGATTCTGGGTGATGAAATAGATCCCGATTCCCTTAGACCGGATGAGGCGGACGACCTGCTCGATCTTCTCCTCCAGCACCTTGGGGAGCTCATCGAAAAGGAGATGGGCCTCGTCGAAGAAGAAGACCAGCTTGGGCTTGGCCGGGTCCCCCACCTCGGGAAGGTTCTCAAAGAGCTCGGAGAGCATCCAGAGAAGGAAAGTGGCGTAGAGCCGGGGCGACTGCATCAGCTTATCCGCGGTGATGATGTTGATGACCCCTTTCCCGGCGGCATCGGTCTGCATGAAGTCCTGGAGGTCGAGGGCGGGTTCTCCGAAGAACTTCTCGGCCCCCTGCTGCTCCAGAGCCAGCAGGTTTCTCTGGATGGCGCCGATGCTGGCGGCGGAAATGTTTCCATATTGGGTCTGGAACTGCTCGGCATTGTCTCCCACGTACTGGATCATGGACCGCAGGTCCTTGAGGTCGAGGAGCAGGAGGCCGCTGTCGTCGGCAATCTTGAAGGCAATGGTGAGAACCCCGCTCTGGACGTCGTTGAGGTTGAGAATCCGGCTCAGGAGGAGCGGGCCCATCTCCGAGACCGTGGTGCGGACGGGGTGGCCCTGCTCTCTGAAGAGGTCCCAGAAGGCCACCGGGTAGCCCTGGGGAGAGAAATCGGAGAGCCCGAGCTTCTGGACCCTTTCCGCGACTTTGGGGTTCTCCCCCCCCGGAAACGGCAACCCGGAGAGGTCTCCCTTCACATCGGC
>JAPLIW010000338.1 GCA_026388915.1 Deltaproteobacteria bacterium | reverse complement strand
AAGGGATTCCCAGAATTCCTGAAAGTCTTCGCGGGGGATCAGGATCCCTTTGCGGAGAAAAAGGGGTCCTAATTCCGGCAGGAGAAGGTTGAAGAGCTTGAGGGAAACGAATCCTTCCTCCGGCTTCCCCGGCAGGTCTTTTTCCCCTTCCACCACCCGGCTCCTCAATGCGGCGAAGGGGCTCCCCCTGCGCAGGACCGCCCCGGCCAGTCCCGGCAGAGCGGCGGAGAGGGCCAGCCTCGAACCATCCAGAATTAGAGTTTTATCAAGATCATCGACGGATTTCCCGTCCAGAAAGATGGTTTTCACCCGATCGCGGAGGTATTCGGGGCTCAAGCCAAAATGATCGCCGAGGAAGGTCTGGACACTGACCCCGACGCGGGCCTTTACCATAAATCCTTTTTGCAGGAGGGGGAAAAAAGAAGGGATCCCGTCCGGGGAGAGATTGAACTCAAGGGAGAGAGAAGAATGGAACCTGTTTTTGAAGGAACCGGAAGATTCGTTTTCCATGGAGAATAGGAAGAAAAGTTCGGATCATTCGCGGCGCGGGGTATGCGCACCAAAAAATTAAAATTATTGCCCAGGACCACGCCCCATCCAGAAATCCCCCCTTCGCCCCCCTTTGATAAAGGGGGGGTGGGGGGATTTCAGAAGAAACCAGCGTCGGCCCTTTCGCGGTTACCAGTTGAAGACCTTATCCAGCTCTTCGTCCGTGACCATGAAGGTCAGGTTATGAGGGGCTAAGGCCTCTTTCTTGAAGAAATCGGGCAAACGGTCGTGCTTGGCGGTCAAACCCGCCTGGAGGTTGAAGTCCCTTTCCGTCTTGAGAATCTGCTTGCCCAGGGCGGTGACGTCATCAGCGGTCAAACTCAATCCGTAGAAGGCGTTCAAAAGGTCGATCAGCGCCTGGAAGGTTTCGGGCTGGTCCAATACCGCGAAGGCGATGAAGAGACACATACCGGTTGAATCGATGGCCGCCGTGGCAATCTGCAGGTTTCGGGAGAGTTCCACCTGTCCTTCCGGCTTCAGAGGATCCACATAACCTCCAACCTTTAGGACATTGGCGGTAACGGCATACCCTGCCGTATGATCTGCCCCCTGGGTACTGGTGGCATAGGTCACCCCCATCCCCTGAATTCCCCGGGGGTCATAGGCCGGGAGAGCCTGCCCCTTCACCACGGGCACCCTTTCCACCCCCAGGACTTTGCCGGTGATCGCCGCCCCGTTTCCGAGAATGCGGCCGATGGGGGAGCCTTTGCCGACTTCTTTCAGCAGGTTGATGGATGCCTGGCCGTCGCCGAACTTGGCCAGGCCGGCTTCCATGGCCACGCCGATGGTGGCCCCCATCTCGATGGTATCCACCCCGATATCGTCGCAGAGGCGGTCCATCTGAGCGATCACGTCCAGGTCGTCGATTAAGCAGTTTCCGCCCAGGGCCCAGACGGTTTCATACTCGGGCTGCTTGGTGACGTAATGACCGTCTTTGTCCACGAAGATCCCGGAACACTGGATGACGCAGCCGCGGTGGCAGCCGTGGGTGGCCAAACCCCCGCGGGAAGTCTCGGTCTGGGCCTCGGTTTCCCCGCTGATCTTCTGGCAGGTGTCAAAACGGCCCCACATGAAGTTCTTGGTGGGATAGGCTCCGGCTTCGTTGATCACGTTGGTGAGGACATTGGTGCCATAGGCGGGGAGCCCCTCACCGGTGACCGGGTGCTTCTTCAAGCCTTCGGAGAATATTCTGTTCGCTTCACGGAATTTTTCCGGGTTCTTGGGGGTGCGGACTTTCGCTCCCACTTCGCTGACCACGATGACCTTGACCCCCTTGGCTCCCATCACCGCCCCGACCCCTCCCCGTCCGGCATGGCGGGTGGGCCGGAACTCCATATCGGTGAAGGCGATGGAGGCGGCGCTCATTTTCATCTCCCCGGCCTGGCCGATGGAGATGCAGGAAATCTTCTCACCGTACTCCTTCTTCATTTTTTCCACGAGGTCATAATTCCCCAGCATCCGGAGGCTGTTGTCCGGGGTTACCTTAACCCCATCCTTCGAAAGGAATACCTTGTAAAGGGTGTTGTCTTTGGGTTTTCCCTCCAGCACGATGGCTCCATAGCCCAACATGGCCAGGACCTGGGACGGCTGTCCCCCGGAGTTGGCCTCTTTGATCCCCCCGGTGAGGGGGCTTTTGCACCCCACCGAGATCCGGCCG
>JAPLIW010000622.1 GCA_026388915.1 Deltaproteobacteria bacterium | reverse complement strand
GAACTCGTAAAAAGTCGCAATTCCATAGAATTCGTCATTCCGGCGAAAGCCGGAATCCAGTTATTTCAAGATGTTCTGGACCCCGGCTTTCGCCGGGGTGACGCTCCAAGAGACTTTTTACGAGATCATCAAGGTTAACGTCTAAGGAATTTTCTTTGCATGGAAGGGCTAAATTCCCCCATTTTGGCCCCCTGTAATCTCTGTGCTCTCTGTGACCTCTGTGGCTAAATCGTTTCTAAAAATCAAAATTTCTTACGCGTAAGGGATCAGCCTCTTCACGTTCCGGGAATCCCGTTTATCCACGACGACGTTTTTACGCAGCCTTCTCTTCTGCTTGGTGGTCTTGCTGGAAAGAAGATGACTGGCATAGGCCCTGGAACGTTTGACCTTCCCGCTTCCGGTTATCTTGAATCTCTTTGCTGCTCCTCGATTCGTTTTCAATTTCATATTGTTACCTCTTATTTTCTATCAAATTACTAGAAGTTTATAAAAAGACTTGTGGAAAAGACGTTCCCTTCCCCTTTCTTGCCGTTAAAAGAAAAACCGCCCGCGGAAAGACTTAAGCCTTGGGAGCCAGGATGATGACCATGTTTCTCCCCTCCATGCGGGGAGCCTGCTCGACCACCACCAGATCCTTTATCCCCTCGATGAAGCGGTTGAGGATCTCGTTCCCGAACACCGGATACGCCATTTCCCTTCCGCGGAAGAGGACGGAGATCTTGACTTTATTTCCCTCCTCAAGGAACCGCTTGGCGTGGCGAAGCTTGAACTGAAAATCATGTTCGTCGGTGCGGGGCCTCAGCTTCAGCTCCTTTACCTGGATGACGGTCTGGTGCTTCCGGGCGTCATGGGTCCGCTTGCTCTGCTGGTATTTGTACTTGCCGTAATTCATGATCCGGCAGACCGGAGGGGTGGCGTTGGCCGCAACCTCCACCAGATCCAGGCCCTGCTCCTCGGCGATTTTCATCGCTTCTTTGAGCGGCAGGATCCCGGCCTGCTTTCCGTCTGCGGTGATGACCCGAACCTCCGGGGCCCGGATTCCCCAATTGATGCCCACGGTTTCTTTAGCGATACGATTCACCCCCTATTTTGGATTCTTCCTTTATCTTCTGGATGAGCTCTTCGATTTTCATGGGGCTCAGGGTCTTTCCGGTGCGGGCCCGGGGAGCGATCAGTTCCTGTTTTACTTCCCGGTCTCCGATCACCACCATGTAGGGGATCTTCTGGAGTTCCGCCTCCCGGATCTTCAGCCCCAGTTTCTCATTCCGGAAATCCTTCTCGGCACGGATGTCCGATTCGATCAGCCGTTGATAGATCTTTTCGGCATAGGGGATCTGGGGGTCCGTGACGGTCAGGAGGATGACCTGGACCGGAGCCAGCCAGGTCGGGAAGGCCCCGGCAAAATGCTCGATCAGGATCCCGATGAAACGCTCCATGGCGCCCAGGATGACCCGGTGGACCATGACCGGCCGGTGTTTCTCCCCGTCCGCGCCGATGTAGGACAGGTCGAAGCGCTCGGGCATGGCGAAATCCACCTGAATGGTGGCGCACTGCCATTCCCGCTTCAGTGCATCCTGCAGCTTCACGTCGATCTTCGGCCCGTAAAAGGCCCCTTCCCCCTTGTTGATCTGGTAGGGAAGCCCGGACTCCTCGAGGGCCGAACGGAGGGCATTGGTGGCCCGGTCCCAGTCGTCCTCCGATCCGATGGTCCCCTTTTCCGGACGGGTGCTGATTTCCAGGGCATAGGGAAAATCGAAGATTTTCATCACATCCCGCACGAAATCCAGAATTCCCTTGATCTCCCCGTTGAGCTGATCGGGGGTGCACAGGAGGTGAGCGTCATCCTGGGTGAATCCGCGCACCCGCAGCAGGCCGTGGAGTTCCCCGGATTTCTCGTGGCGATGCACGGTCCCCAATTCGAAGTACCGGAGGGGAAGATCCCGGTAGCTGCGGATCTTGGATTTGTAAATCAGCATGTGGGCCAGGCAGTTCATGGGCTTGATCCCGTAGGCCTGCCCTTCCACTTCAGTGAAATACATTTTGTCCCGGTAGTTGTCGTAATGGCCCGACCGTTTCCACAGGTCCAGCTTGAGAATCTGCGGTCCGATGACGATCTGGTAGCCCCTTTTCAGGTGTTCCCGCTTTTCAAAATCCTCCAGGATGGTACGCAGGAGCGCGCCCTTGGGATGGTAGAGGACCAACCCGGCCCCCGCTTCCTCGTTGATGGAGAAGAGGTCCAGCTCCCGCCCCAGCTTCCGATGGTCCCGCCGGCGGGCTTCTTCCAGGAGGAAGAGATGCTTCTCCAGGGCCTCCGCCGTGGGGAAGGCGGTTCCGTAGATCCTCTGGAGCATCTTGTTCCGCTCGTCTCCCCGCCAGTAGGCCCCGGCCACGCTGGTCAGCTTGAAGGCTTTGATCTTTCCCGTGGAGGGAAGATGGGGACCGCGACACAGGTCGATGAAATCCCCCTGCTGGTAAAGAGTCACCTGGCTGTCCGGCAGGTCTTCGATCAGCTCCACCTTGTAAGGCTCGCCTCTTTCCCGAAAAATCCGGATGGCCTCTTCGCGGGAGACCAGGCGGCGCAAGATGGGGAGGTCCCGCTCGACGATTTCTTTCATCTTGGCTTCGATCCGGGTAAAGTCTTCCGGGGAAAATCCCCGGTCCACGTCGAAGTCGTAGTAGAATCCCTCGCGGATGGCCGGTCCGATGGTCACTTTGGCCCCGGGGAAAAGACTCTGGACCGCCTGGGCCATAATATGGGAGGTGCTGTGCCGCAGGATTTCCACCCCTTGCTCCGAGGAGAGAGGAATCCATTCCAAATTCCCTCCCCTCTCCAGGGGGACCTGGAGGTCCATGAGCTGTCCGTCCAGCCTGGCGGCCACGGGTTGATCGTCTGCTCCCTTCCGGGGCCAGAGGTCTTTCAGAAGGGTCCCAGGGGAATGAAGGCGGATGGTTCCGTCGGAAAATCGAACTTCAATCTGTTCCATGGCTTTTCAAATGCCCGTGCAGGCCTTAAAATAAAAAAAAGGCATCATCTCGGAGACGCATGATGCCTTTTCTCTTTGGGGGATAAATTTTTGGTTTCCTCAAGTTAGTTTCTGGTAGGCACGAGGGGATTTGAACCCCTGACTTCTACCGCGTCAAGGTAGCGCTCTCCCCCTGAGCTACGTGCCTACGTTTTCTTTAGAAGATAATTATTGTTATCCATTCCCCCCAAAATTGTCAAGCAAAATATCGCCTTATCTGGTTTTATTCATGTGGTCTGTGAAAGACCTGGTCATTTTCTTTACCAGATTAAGACAATTCATCTCTTCCCTTTTTTCAGGATATGAATCCCCCGGCCGATGTATTGCAACCCCGAAATGATCGTTCCCGCGGTGCAAGCCACGATCAGTGCTGCAGTCAGCCATGGAAGAGGATAAACGGAGAGGGAAAGGAGGGGAGCCCCGAGGGTGGCCAGCTGCAGGGCCGTCGTCACCTTGCTGGCCATGGAGGGCCGAGCCTCCATGGGCAGGGAAAGGAAATGAATGATAAGAACGCCGAGGACGATCATCACGTCCCGGCCGATGACCAGTAGGGTGAGCCAGAGGGGAAGAAGTCCGACGGCCGCCAGGGTGATGAAAGAGGCGGTCATGAAGAGCTTGTCCGCCGCCGGGTCCAGATAAGTTCCCAGGACCGTTTGCTGGCGGAGGAGCCGGGCAAGAGCCCCGTCGATCAGGTCCGTCAGCGCGGCCGCGAAGCCCACGGCAAGAGCGTATCCATAGCAGCCGTTCAGCAGAAAATAGATAAAAGGAAAGAAGAGAACGATCCGGGCAATGCTGAAAAAATTTGGAAGGTTCACCATAAGGGATGGCCGGTTTTAGGGCCGGACCTGCCGGTCGCGTTGCTGATTCCACCTCACCCACTCTTCCCGCTGATCTTCTTCCGGGGTGAAGGAAGTGGGGGCATCGGGCTTTCCCACCGCCGGGACCACCACCTGCATCATCTGGGTGAGAACGATCTGCTCCCATTGTTCCTTGGTGACTTCCTGGTAGGGGCGGACGACT
Organism: Deltaproteobacteria bacterium; assembly: GCA_026388915.1. GTDB lineage: Bacteria > Desulfobacterota > SM23-61 > SM23-61 > SM23-61 > SM23-61. The sequence goes on along the minus strand of JAPLIW010000622.1, from coordinate 9,167 downwards.
TCCTGCGGCCCACGGACTTCCCGGGGCGCCTTGAATCCGGTTTCCTCCGGTTTGTAGTCGGGTTTCACAAAAGGGCTGTACACCTCGACCGTTCCCTCGTACACCCGGATCAGGGTGGACTGGTCGGTCTCCACGTTCATGCGCCAGATCGTGTCCCGGACGCCGGCCACGGCGTTGGCCGAGGCTATTTCAAAAGTCTTCTTGGGACCGAAAGCCTTCCTCACGTTGGCCCAGGTTTTGCCCGCGGGAACCTCCACCTTCATGTCCCGGGACCCATCCTGAGCATCGAAGAGTAAACTCCTCATCTTGAAGGTCGTCTTCTGGTCAAAGCGCAGGATTGAACGGTCGGGGAGGCGAATCTCGACGCGGGACTGTTCTCCGGTCCGGCCTTCATCTTCCAGGGAAAGGAGGCTTCCCACCCGGAGCGGTTTCCAGGCTGTCTCTCCCTTCGCCAGGACCTCGGCCTTTCCCTGAAGGTAGGTGACTTCGGCCCGGTTGGAGGCCGCCCCCGTTTTCGCCGGTTGTCCCGGTGCGGTTCCCGCATGCATAAGCAGAAAAAAACCGGCCAGGATGCAAGAAAAAAGAAAAAGTTTCCCTTTGCCTGGATGCATAATCTTGCCTTTCTTTGGGTCGGGACCTGAGTGCTTTTCAGGGATGATTGGGTCTAAGGAGACTTTCGCAAGTTCACTTTCAAGGTATGGCGCGACTGATTTCCCACGTAAATTTCGCGCACCTCGGAGAAATACCCCGCCTTGCGGAATTCGACCTTGTGCGTGCCGCTGCCCAGTTCCAGGGGGTCACTTTCATACTTCCCGGCCCTGCCCGCCAGCTGGCCGTCCACATAAACCTCCGCGTCATCCGGATTGGCCTGGATGAGGAGGAATCCCTCGTTGCCCACTCCGCGGCGCGTTTCCTGGGGCATCCCGCACCCCCAGAAAACGGAAAGGCCGACCATCAGCAGGAAGAAAAGTTTCTTCATGATTTCCTCTTTCGTCGAAGTTACCTCTTGATCCTCACCAAGTCCCCGACCTGGATTCCCATCCCCGAGCGGATTTTGGAGATGGTGAACCGCTCATCGATTTCCGTGACCATGAGTTCGGCCTTCACCGCGCCGCGGGTCCGTCCCAGAAGGACTTTGGTCTGAGGGTCGATGATCTCCTGCCCCAGAGTCTGTACCATCAGGACATCCCCCGGGTTCAATCCCACGTCCCTCCCGGCATTGATATACACGTCGGTCCCGCTCACCATGGCCACGGCCCCCGACCATTCGACGCTCTGCAGTTTCTGCACCAGGTTGTCCATGAATTTGGTGATGGCCGAGCGGAGGGCCTCCTGGCCCAGGGTTTCGTCGTACCCGGCGCGGGTCCCCATTCCCAGAACCTCCTGGGCTTTTCTTTCAAACTCACCCTTACCGGAATCGGCAAACAGGAGTTGCCCGGTCGCGGCGTCGACGACCCGCACATCCACCGCGCATTTGGCGGTCTGGACTTTCTGTTTGTAGACCCCATAGTCCGCCCCCCCCGTGCTCACCCCGAACTGGGAGATCGATCCGGTCACGAGGGCGTTCAGCCCCAGCACTTTCCCCGCCTGAGCCGCGGTTTGGGCGTTCACCACCCCGGTCTGCCCCAGGGACTGTTCCCCCAGGACCTGCTTCAACTGGGCGCGTTCCACGAGAATGAAGGCTCCGGTCTTGAAGAGTTCTGTCGTCAGAATGTCCGAAGCGGAGGTTCCCAGCCTTCCCGCTCCATAGCTGCTCTTGTTGACAAAGTCAACGATCCCCACCCGGAGCTTGGGGCCCTTGTGTGTGACCTGACGGGCGGGAGCTGTCGTTTGAACTGCGGGCTGGGCCGCTGGTTGGGCCTGGGTCATCTGCGCCTGCGCAGGCTTCGGGGTTTGTCCTCCTCCCATGCCGGGCATGCCGGCGCAGCCCCCGGCTGTCACCAGAAACGCCGCCAGAGTCCAAATCGTCCACGCTTTGAAGGTCATGAGTCTTGCCTCCCTTCCTGAATCAAAAAAATAATTTTATATTCCGGGCATGAGACACCCTGCCTGGGGCGGGCTTGCGGCCCGGGGGCCGTTGGGCAGGGTTTGAAAACTTACGTCGACCACCTTTTGGGCGTAAGGAGCGTACGACTGGCCGGCCGCAAACTGCACGGTGTCGCCCAACGATCTCTGATCCAACCCCAATTTGCTTTCCTTCACCTGATGGGCGGACTCCCAGAGTTTCTCTCCCGTTTTCGCGTCCTTGAGCTCAAACCGGGCTCCCACCGTCATCGAGCCGTAGGCCAAGAGGTAAGTGGTGCTGAACTCGGTCACATAGGCATAAAGTAAGGCGTCCACCCCTAAAAGATTTCCCAGCTCCTGGGGAGTCAGGGTGTTTACCTGACCGGCCTCACGGATTTCTTTATCCCTCAGCCTTCCGTCGATGAAGGCCAGAGCCGGAGCCTCATACCCTTTCAGGGAGACTTTGTTCAAAAGAATGGGGCGGAACATCTCCGGAGCCTTGAGGCTCACGGTTTCATTCAGGATGGGCAGGACGGCAATGGAGCGGGGCGCTCTGTCCTTGTAATCCGGGGCCAACGAATGCTGGGCCCCGCCGGCGCAGCCGAAAAAGAAAACCACCGTGCTCACCAGAAAAGGCCACCGAATTATCCTGGTTCCTTTCATTCTTTCCTTTCCGCTAAGGTGATTAGTCAGTAGTTATTCGTTTATTGTCCATTGATCATTGTCCAATGGCTATTGATCATTGAACATTGATCATTTCGGCGAGACTTGGACTTCCAGGGTATTCCAGGTGCTGCGGATGACTTTCACCGCGAAGTCTGGAAAAGTCTTCCGGCCGATATCCTGGGAGATGGACTGGGCGCTTCCCCGGACATCCACATCCATTTTGGCCGTATTCTCGGAAAAGCTCCGTTCGTGAATTCCCTCGACGCCCCGCACCTGTCCGAGGACCGAGGTCTTAAATTTTCTCACATCGTCCGGTCCCGTCAATCCAGAAACAGTAAGTTGGACCAGGGTGGTCCCCCCTACCCTCTTCTGGAAATTTTTGAGGATATCGTCCATCATCTTGTCGGACATCTTGATGCTGGCCTTTTTGATGGCCTCTGCTCCTCCGGTCACTTCATCGATGTGGACAGCCGCGGCATTCTCGTTTCCCGAGGAGAGGATCCGGGCGTTATCAATCTGGATGGCCCGCATGGAGATATTGGCCTGAAAAGATTTCATGGATGTCCCGGCGATGCTTCCCGCCGACCGGGCCAGGGCCTTGCCGATGATGACGATTTCCGCGTCCACCTGTTTGCCCAGGGTGATGGCGTTTTGATTGGAGAGTTCCACAACCTGAAAGGCCGGGGGCACTTTAATGTTCCCGGCCTGGGCCTGGGGGTCCACAATCTCAAAACCCTTTTCGCGGAACCGGTCCATGATGGTGTTTTCGGCCACATTGAGGTCGGTCTGCGTCCCGCGGTGAGCGCCCCACCAGTAGTTGTAATTCTGGTGGCCGATCTGCTGCTCGGCCACCAGGATCATGATGCGGGGCTTCCCCACCTGCCCCAGGAGGAATCCCAGGGCCTGCAGGTCTTTCTCCAGGTCTCCTATGGCCACGGTCGCCTGAATCGTGACCTGGTGAACGTTCGAACCGGGGGTTTCGGAGAGAACCCGGTAGTTCTGGATATACCCTTGCGTTTGGGTATAAATCTTGTCGTTCAGGGTCTGGAAGTTCTCCACCATCGTCTCCGAAGAGACCAGAGTCCCCACGGCCTGTTCCACCGCTTTGCGCAGCGCATCCTGGATGGCCTGGTCCCGGGCGATGGCCCGATCATTCCCGAAGACCGCCCCCACCCCCTCGGCAGTGACGGTCTGCGCCTGCTGCCCGAAAGCCGGGATGCCCCCGCAAAGGAGGGCGAGAATCAGCCATCCCCCGATCCAAACGTTCTTACCCAAGGGATTCACTCCTTTCTTAGAAGAAGCGCAGCTCGTCCTTCAGCTTGCGGATGATCAAAAGGGCATCCGCTCCGGAGACCGTGCCCCGGGGGCTGAATTCTCCGGTGCTCATATCCTTTGCCTCCATGATCCCGCGGGAGGTGCAAACCATGACCGCATTGAAATAGGGAAGGTCATTCCGCAGGTCCGGGAAAGGAGATTTGGAGCCGATAAATTCCGTGGCCAGCTTCTGATTGCCGGTCACCTTGATGAGGATATCTTCGATCATCATGGCATAGGCGGCCCGGGAAACCTTTTCATTGGGAAGAAACTTGTGGTCCGGAGTGGGCTCCAAGCCGCGCACGCCCAGGCGGAGAACGGTTTCAATATCGGCCCGCAGGACGTGGGCCTGAATGTCCGTGGCCGCTTCCGCTTTCACGATTTTATCCGCCTCAAACTTCTTCGTGGGCGCCTGGAAGCTGGTGTCGAACTGGGCGGGCGTCCGTTTCTGGTAGAGTTTCTCCAGGAGCAGCTCCTGGATGAACAGAGCGGCCAGGTCGGCCCGGGTGATCTCCTCGATCAGGGCGATCTTTTTCCCGATCAACGACCCCGGCGCCGCCCGCTGGATCTTCTGGACGACCTTCCATTCGTTGTCCGCTTCGACCAGGAACTTATCGTTCAGGTCCAGCACTTTCTTGAACATGGTGCCGGCCTTGTCGAAGTTATACCCGTATTTGTAGGCTTTCCCCATGTAGAAGTGGGCAGCGGAGGATTTGGGATCGATTTTCACCGCATCTTCGAATTCATCCTCGGCTTTGTTCAGCCACTTCTCCTTTCGTTCCATGGAGTACAGGCGGATCATGCCCACGTGGGCATCGACTTTGTCTTCCTTCTTCTTGGCCAGGCTCTTAGCCTTCTTCATGTTTTCGTGGGCCTTTTCAAAATCATTCTGGGAACCGAAGCACAGGCCGAGCCCGACGTAGGCGGGGGAATAATTCTTGTCGAGCTGGAGGGCCAGAACGAACTCTCTCTGGGCCCCCGCATAATCGCCCTTGTCATACAGTTTGTACCCCGTAAAGACATGATGTTCCGGGGTATCCAGCGCCGCTTCCGGCTTGCGGGGGGCTTTTGCGCAGGACGTAATCAACATTCCCAGCATCGCCACCATCGTCAACAATGCCAGCCAATACAAGAGACCTCGCCGTTCCATGAAACCCTCCTTATTAGATAATTTGATATTGGACACGGATGAACACGGATTTACACGGATAAAAAACCGAAAATTTGAGAATCCGGTTACATCAGAATTCATCGGCGTCAAAAAAATCATTCATTGATTGGACACAGATTTACACAGATGAACACAGATAGAAATTAAGAATCAAAATCCTTCGGTCTGAAATTTCAAGTCTTAAATCTGTGTTTATCTGTGTTCATCTGTGTCCCATTATATTTTAATCTACTACGATGAGCACCCGGCACTGTTCCAGGAAGCTCAGGTTCTTGCTCATGTCCCTCATCCCCTGAGCGTCGGCGTTGCTGATGACCAGGTCGCACCCTCCGGTGCCGGAGACTTTGGCGCCTTTGACCACCAGGGGATTGGCCGCCACCCGGTCATTCTTCTTGGAGGCTTCCAGGTCCTTGGCATATCCCACGATCCCGAATTTGGTGGCCCACTCCGTCGAAACGAATGCCGAGCCGTAGACTTCCCGCCCGTCCTCGTCAACCACTTTGGGGGACATGGCCGGACGGATACTCAAACCCCGGGCGTCGAAGATCACCCCGGTGTACACCGGGCTCCCCGCCTTGGGGATATTCTGGCTCTGGGTTCCCAGGGTCTGAGGGGGCAGCACAGTGGCGGCCAGGGTATCAGTAGGCGCAGCCGGGCTGGCCATCCGGATTTCCACGGTCACTTCCACCGCCCCGTCGGAGAGGTAGCGGGTGTTGATCGTCCGTGCTCCCCGCACGATTCCCTGGACCCGGGTGCGAATGACATCGTTTTGGGTCATGGCGTTGACCACCAGGGTCTCCGAATCGATGCGCACCCCCTTGATGGTTTCCAGGATGTTCCGCAGGGCGTCAGCTTTCGCCGCCCGTTCCGCGCCCAGCCGGGCAGCGGCAATGTTCGGGGCGTCGGGGTTGGGAGCGCCGCTTCCCGTGGCCCGAATGACCTGCTCGGACCAGTCAATCTCCCCGCTTCCCACAACCTGGGTTAAAGACTGCTGCGCCCAGGAAGAAGGGATTAAAAGGAAAAGAAAAAATGCTGCCGCCAGAAATCTCAGTGCCCACTCTCCTTTTCTCATCTTGTCCTCCTTGATCCCAGAAGAGATTCAATATAGATAAAAATTGTCCAAAAAAGACAAAAGAATGACCTAAGGCTTAACTCCGCTTTTTCAAAAAAAGCATAAATCTCAGTGCTTTGTCAAGGTAAAACAAAAAGGCCCCTTTGATTTGGGAGGAACATCAAGACAATCCTAGAATTTAATGCAAAAAACAGGCCTTTCCTCTTTTCCCCGATTTTCCTCTCCCCTGGCCGGGGAGCCGGCGGTCCCATCAGCTAACTATCGATAAGAAATCAATTATTCTTAATCCCCTGGAAAAAGAAAATGAAGGCTGGGAAAAACCTATGGCTCCACATTTCAGGAAAGATGGCATTTTTTCAACACTGATGAAAAAAAACCGATACCGCAGCCTCGATGGGCCCATAACCTTCCCGGGAGGCTTGAAACCATCTGATCTCCGGGTCTGCCTTAAACCAGGTGATCTGGCGTTTGGCAAAGCGCCGGGTATCCTGTTTGATGAGCTGAACGGCCCGATCCAGGTCCGTCTCTCCCGAAAGGTGGGATACCAAGCGTTTGTAACCCAGGGACTGCAAGGACTTCAGGCCAGGGGAATACCCTTTCTCCAGAAGCGATCGAACCTCATCCAGCCATCCTTTCTTCATCATCTCATCCACCCGGCCTTCGATGCTCCGGTACAGCTCTTCCCGCTCGCATTGGAGGCCGATCTTGAGGATCCGGTAGGGGGTTTCCCGGAAACCGTGCTCTTTTTGAAATTGGGAGATGGGTTTTCGGGAAATAGAATAGACTTCCAGAGCGCGAATGAGGCGAAAGGTGTCACGAGGATGAATGCGGGAGGCGGCCTCGGGGTCCCAGCGTTCGAGTTCCTTATGAAGAGAATCACTCCCTTCCGTCTCTGCTTTCTGGCGCAGCGCCTGTCTCAATTGCGGGTCCCCTCCCGGACCCCGGAAAAGCCCCCGCGACAAGACCTTGAGGTAAAGCCCGGTTCCCCCGGCCACAAAGACCGCCGAATGTCCGCGGCAGAGGCGCCGGATGATTTCATCGGCATGGTCCCGGAAGGCAGAGGCGCTGTAATCCTGATCCGGGTCCAGAATGTCGATCAGATGATGAGGAATCCGCCGTCGATCTTCCGTGGAGGGTTTGGCCGATCCGATGTCCAGCCACCGGTAGACCTGAACCGAGTCGGCGCTGATGATTTCCCCCCCGTATTTTTCGGCCAGGTGATTGCAATTTGGATTCCCCGGGGAAAAATTCATATATTTTCGGCTGGAATTCATTTTTTTGCTTCCGAATTCATCTTTTTTTATCCGTGTTCATCCGTGTCCCATTCAATCTTTTGATGAACTCGTAAAAAGTCGCAATTCCATAGAATTCGTCAGTCCGGCGAAAGCCGGAATCCAGTTATTTCAAGATGTTCTGGACCCCGGCTTTCGCCGGGGTGACGCTCCAAGAGACTTTTTACGAGATCATCAATCTTTTGCCTTTAGGTCTTTTTCTAATATAAAATCTGTGTTCATCTGTGTCCCATTAAATTTTTACTTCCTTCCGAACATCTTCTCCAGGTCAGAATGGGTAATCCGGAGCATGGTGGGCCTCCCGTGGGGGCAGTGGGAAGGATGCCGGCATTTCTGCAGGTCGGCCAGGAGGGCCCGGGCTTCTTCCCTCCCCATGGGCCGGTTCGCCTGGATCGCTCCCCGGCAGGCCAGCATTTTCAAAAGGGGATCGAAGGAACGGTGCAGGTCCGCTCCCTTTCCCCAGGAGGAGACCTCTTTGATCATCTCCCGGAGGGCGTTCATCGGCCCCTCCTCCGCCAGGATCTGGGGGATCGACCGGATCCAGAAGGTCCTCACTCCCGCGGGCTCCAGTTCGAACCCCACGCGGGCCAGGTCCGCAAGGTGCTCCTCGGTAATCTTTGCTTCGGCGGGGGTGAGCTCGATAACTTCCGGCAAGAGAAGAGCCTGCCGGGAAACGTTTCCCCGGGTCAGATCATCGCTCAGCTTCTCCAGCATGATCCGCTCGTGGGCCGCATGCTGGTCGAGAAGAATCAGCCCCTCGGGCGAGGCAAAGATCAGGTAGGTCTCCTTAATCTGGCCGAGGAAAGAAACCGGGGAATCGGAATCCCGCATATCCCCCGTCATCCCCTTGTTTCGTTCCCCCAGGAAGGAAGCCGGCCAGGACAGGGGAAAGGAAACATCCTTTTCCTGAGGGAGATATGCTCCGGAAGGTTCTCGGATCGCTTGAGCGGAAGTTGCCCCGAGGGTTTTGAGCCAGGGGGTCTCTTCCAGCATCCCGCGGATGCCCCGAATGACCGAACGGTGGACCGTCTCCGAGTCGGAGAACTTCACCTCCCATTTGCCGGGGTGGACATTGACATCCACTTCCGAAGGGGGAACTTCCACGAAAAGAACGGCCACCGGGTAACGATCCCGGGGGATTACGTTTCGATACCCCTCCAGGACCCCGTGGCTGAGCAGGCGGTCCCGCACCGGCCGCCGGTTCACAAAAAGATAGATTCCCCGGCTGTTCGACCGGGTCAACCCGGGTTCTCCCGCAAACCCGCCGATTTTCAGCTCTCCCTGCCGGTATTGGAAAGAAAACATTTTCCCCTGGACATCCTTCCCCAAAGCCTCCACCAGCCGGGCCGACGGGTCTTCCCGCAGCGGGTAGCCGGCCAGAAGTTTCCCCTCGTGGAGAAGCTGGAACCGGGCATGGGGATTGGCCAGGGCAGTTTTAGCCAGAATGTCCCCGATGTGGCCGAGTTCGGTTCCGGGCGACTTTAAAAATTTCAAACGGGCGGGCACGTTGAAAAACAAATCCTTCACTTCGACCGAAGTTCCGGAAGGACATCCCGTCTCCCCGGAATCTTGAAGCACGCCTCCTTCGACCCTGACTTCCACTCCCGCGCTCTGTCCGTCTCGCCGGCTGACGATTTTCATCCGGGAA
>JAPLIW010000953.1 GCA_026388915.1 Deltaproteobacteria bacterium | reverse complement strand
GGAACAGGCAACGGCCTTATCTCGGGCCTACGGCCAGTCTATCACTTCTTCCAGATGATGCAGATGCGGGGGATCGAACCTCTACCGGCAACCCGCTTTAACTTCCAAGCAGCATGGCAGCGAGCCGGTGAGCTTGGACAGGTAATCGCCGGCATGGTTCAGCCGCGCAAACCTTTTTCCGGGGTGGAAGAACGGTTGCTTTGGTACGATGCCCTCCCCTACCTTGGCTTAAGCCGCACTGCGGAGCGACGTCTCCTGGCTGATTTCACCACCATGGCTCTGCCCAGCGCTGCCGATCCCAAAATTGCCTCTGGATTGGTTCGAGCCGATGCCTTGGCGGCTTCTGGCCGTTTGTTAGAATCGTTAACCGAGGTGACCCGAGTCTATGAAGCTGGCGTCAAGGTCTTTGAGGATAAGTAAACCCCTCACGATGCCCAGCCGCTTCCGTTCTTTCAGAAAATCGAAGCCAGGATAATATTATGCAAATCATATCGCTGGTATAATGTCCTTTCGTAAATATGCGGACAGTGGCAAGGTATACGGGTGCTGGTGACGGATTAAATGATGAAAAATAAATGGCGTTATCTTTTGCTTATCATTCCAATACCTGCTCTTCCATTGAATTTCTCTTCGGGGACTTGATCGCCCTTTCGGCTGCCAACTTCTGGTACCACTGATGAAATTTAATCATTATCTCACATCCTCCTTTTGAAATCGTGGTCAGTGATCGGCGATGGGTGACATGATATAAAATATTTTTTGCCCCCCACACGTCACTCGGTCACCCGTCACCGTCTTTTCTGGACCATCCGATTGAGTTTACCGATTACTTTGCCAAGGGCCTTGCGTAACTCCTTTTCTCCCTCTCCCCTGTTCAAAAAACCATCCAGTAAATCCTGAGAAAGATTAGTCCGGTCCGAATGGCTCCCCTTGGACAGGATGGCCACCCATCCCCCTTCTTCCTGCAGGGTCGTCTCCAGATGGACCCCCTTATCCAGAGATTGAACGATTTTTCCCAATTCCTCTTCAATTTTTTCCTGGTCCACGGCCCCCCATGCCTCCTCTCTCCATTAGGTACCAACCCTCCGGGCCTCATTTTGGGGCTGGCCTATAAGCTTCACCCTGCACCCAAAATGGAATTCTATTCCGGATTATACTTTAAATCCCGGGCCCCGCAAACTGATTATTTTACCCCTGGCCCTTCCCCCTGGCGACGTTGGTTGTCGTTTTTCGTCCAGTTAGAGGTTGCCTATTCGGGGTAAGACGCCAAAGGACGGCGTTCGTGCAGAAAGTGTTTGATATGTGAACCGGATGGAAAAAGGAGAAGAAAGTTATGACGTGCCCTTTATCCCTCTGGAAAAAGCCCGGCGCGCTTCCATGGCGGCCAGGACAAGGGAGAGGGCAACGCCTATGGCCGCGGATCCGCCGAGAAGCCATGGCGCCGATTTCCAGCCGCCCCCCATGGAAACTACGAGGGCCAGGACCGGCGGCCCGATGATCTGCCCGAACTGGCCTCCTTGCATGATCAGGCCGTTGGTCGTGGCCACCTGGTTCGGGCTCGGGGCATAAACCGGTGCTCCACCCAAAACCGACGCCGGCAGCAGGCCCCCAACCGCTGAAAAGAGCAGACAGGCGGCGTAACGGGCAAAGAAAGGCAGGTTTGAAGAGTAAATCCCCAGGCTGCACGCCCCCATGACGAGGCTGGCGAAGGCGATTAGCTTCCACCGTTGGAACCCTCTGTGGAGCAGCCATCCGCCCATCAGGTTTCCGGGAACATTCATGGCCACCATGATGGCGGTCAGCACGGAAGCCCGGCCGGGGCTGAGGCCGTATTCCTCGGCCAGCAAAGTGGGCAGGAAACCCATTACCGCCAGCCATTGGAGCGAATAGGTGGTAAAGATGCTCGCCAGAAGAACCGGTCCGCCTGAAGTCAAGGTAAGAAGCAAGTCCTGCCGTAGCTTCCCCCGCTTTCGGTCTGGCGCGTGCTCGCGCCCGGGCAGATGGGCCGTCTCTCTCTTGACCCAAAGGGCATAGGCGATCAAAATGACGGCATTGGCCTGCCACAGCCCCCGCCAGCCCAAACCAAGGTTTACCAGCGGGATCAACAGCATGATCGTTGAGGCCCCTGCCGGGAGGAAACAACTCCACACCGCCAGAGACAGACGGAGGTCCTTTGCATTTGTCATTTTAACAACCAAGGACGGGGCGGTTACGACGATGATGAGAAAACCAAGGCCTTCCAAAGCGCGGGTGGCCAGGAGGAGGGAAGCTCCCGGCGCGAATGATCCGGCCAGGCTGCCGAGTGCCAGGAAGCAAAGACCCATGAGGAGGAGGCGGCGATGGCCAAAACTGTCGGCCAAGGCCCCGGCCACGGAACCCACCAAGAAGCCGATGATGCTGAATATGGACAAAATCCAACCAGCCAGGAAAAGACTCATCCCGAGTTCGGAGCGGATTGCCAGAAGCATGGGCGGAGCCTTGCCCACTTGGAAGGCGCCCACCACCCCGGCCCCCACAAAAAGCAGGACAAGCCCCCAGGAGGTTTTTTCGGGCTCGATCTTAGGAAGGTTCCCCATTTTCCTTAATTTTTCCAGAATCGGCGCCAAGATTTTTTGTGCACCAGCTGCATCTCTTCAATCCAGGCCGCCGGCATGGAAAAGGAATATCACAGCGCGGCATAGCCGCAACTAAAAAATGCCTAAAATGCCTAACCCGGCCCAGCCGGAAGCAAAAAGGCTATATTGACGTACTGATGAATTCCCCGGAAATCCCCCCAACCCCCCTGAAGGTGTGAAAAAATTGGAATTCGCCCCCTCACCCCACCCTCTCCCCGCGGGAGAGAGGGTAAACTTGTTGAAATGAAAAAGAAATTCCCTCCCCCTTGATGGGGGAAGGTGTGAAAAAATTGAATTTCAGCCGTCACCCCGGTGAAAACCGGGGTCCAGCAAGTTCGTAAGGTCTTAAAAACACTGGATTCCGGCTTTCGCCGGAATGACGTGAAAAAGACCCAAATCGATTTTTTCACACCTTCCCCCGTCAAGGGGGAGGAAATTTATTATTAACTTCAAAGGGTTTACCCTCTCCCCCGCGGGA
>JAPLIW010000840.1 GCA_026388915.1 Deltaproteobacteria bacterium | reverse complement strand
GGTGTGAAAAAATTGATTTTCAGCCGTCACCCCGGTGAAAACCGGGGTCCAGTAAGTTCGTAAATCCTTGAAAACACTGGATTCCGGCTTTCGCCGGAATGACGTGAAAAAGAACTAATTCGATTTTTTCACACCTTCCTCGAGGGGAAGGGATAGGGTGGGGGGGAATTTCTGGAATTGATCCGTGTTCATCCGCGTTCATCCGTGTCCCCTTCAGTCTTTTGTCTTTGAGTCTTTTGCCAATATTTAATCTGTGTTCATCTGTGTTTATCTGTGTCCAGATATAAAATTTTTTGGTTGCGGCTCTGCCGCACTTTGAAGATTATGGAAGTCATCTGGAAAGCAAAAGATTTCGGGCGGGCCTTCAAAAACCCGGTGCTCACCCTGGGAAACTTCGACGGAGTCCACCTTGGCCACCAGCGCATCTTCCAGCAGGTTTGCCGGAAAGCCAAAGAAAGCGGGGGGGAAGCGCTGGCCTATACCTTTGCTCCCCATCCCGTCCAGCTTTTGAAACCGGGACAGGAACCGTTTCTTCTCCTGTCCATAGCAGAAAGAATCCGGCTGATCGGCGAGGCGGGAATGGACGTGACCATCTGCGCCCCCTTCACCCCCGAATTCGCCTCTCTGACCGCCGAGGAATTCGTGAGGGACATCCTGCACGGGCAGATCGGGGTCCGCCAGGTTTACGTGGGCCAGAACACTTCTTTCGGCCGGGGCCGCACGGGAAGCGTCTCCCTGCTGAAGGAATTCGGGAATCGTTACGGGTTTGCGGTGGAGGCGGTGGAAGCCGTGGAGGTGAAGGGGACCCTGGTTTCCAGCAGCCGGATCCGCAGGCTCATCCGCCAGGGAGATATTCCCGGAGCCACGGAAATGCTGGGGCGCCGCCCCCTCCTCGTCGGAGAGGTCATCCATGGTTTTGGACGGGGGAGCAGAAAGCTGGGGTTTCCTACGGCGAATCTGAAAGTCGAAGAAGTACTCGTTCCCAGACCTGGAATCTACGCGGTTTGGGCCGTTTACGAGGGGCAGAGGTTTGCGGGGGTAGCAAACCTGGGTTGGAACCCTACCTTCCAGGACCATAAATTTTCCGTCGAGGTTCATATCCTCGACTTCGACAAAGAAATCTACGGACAGCCGCTGCGCGTGGAATTCGTGGAGCGCCAGCGCGACGAAGTCACCTTCCGCGGTCCTGAAGAACTGATTGCCCAGATCAAAAAAGACGTTGAGCAGGCCAAGAGAATCTTAGGGGTCGATTGAATCTCATTTCCAACAGAAGCCTCCTTTAAATGCTCCCCCCCCTCACCCTACCCTCTCCCGCCAGGGGAGAGGGTAAATATAATGAAATAAAAAAGAAATTCCCTCCCCCTGGATGGGGGAGGGGAAGGGTGGGGGTGATTGATTGGTTTATTTCACAGCTTCAAGGGGGCGGGGGGGGATTTCTGAGGGAACCATGCCCCGCTGCCGCCTTTGTAACTTCTCCTCAAATCCGGTCTCCAAAGAAATCGGGGTTTGCGCGAATTGCCTGAAAGCAAGACCCGAAGAGGCCCTGCCTCTTGCTCTGCAGACCCACCGGAAGAGCCGGGCTGCCTATCACCTGCCCGAGACAGCCCCAAAGGTCGATCAGGGAATCCCCTGCAACCTCTGCGTGAATGAATGCCGGATTCCCGAAGGCGGACTGGGGTTTTGCGGGCTGAGGAGAAACCAGGGAGGGAAACTCGCAGGGGTATCAGCCGAAGAGGGCAAGCTCTCCTGGTACTACGATCCCCTGCCAACAAACTGTGTGGCCGACTGGGTATGCCCCGGCGGCACCGGGTCCGGCTTTCCCCGATATGCCCATTGCCCAGGTCCGGAGAGGGGATAC